>NZ_MBLN01000004.1:0-24378 GCF_001854645.1 Pseudofrankia sp. EUN1h
GTCCTGGGCAACGACTGCGCCGCGCTCGTCCGGTTCGACGGGGCGAAGAAGGCCATCGTCCCCATCAAGGACCTCCAGACCTTCGGCCACGAATATCTCTTCTCCCTGACCTGATTACCTCCACGCACGGCCGAAGGCGGTGCGACCGATCCCCGGTCGCACCGCCTTCGGCCGTCTGGAGGTCGCAACGCCCGGCGAGGCACTGCGAAGCGCCAAAACGGTGCCGCCGGCAGCGATAGGGAGGCCGGGGATGTGGGCTTTCTACGCAAATGCGGCCCCGTGGCCTGGTCGGATGGCCCGGGGGATCGCACCCGGGCGGCTCTGTTGCGTTCGCGGATGCGGTGGTCGGGTCCGGCGGCCAGGCATGATCGGATGGTGGCTCGCTGCCGTCCTTGTCCGCCGGTGCCGGTCTCGGAGTTCACCGGCTTCCGGTTCCCGCCGGAGGTCATCGTTCTGGGAGTTCGCTGGTATCTGCGGTTCGCGCTGTCGTACCGGAATGTCGAGGAGCTGCTGGCCGAACGCGGCATCGCCGTCGATCACGTCAGCGTCTACAGGTGGGTGCAGCGCTTCACTCAGCTGCTGGTCGACGCCGCCCGGCCGTGCCGGCACAGCCCGGGCGATAGATGGTTCGTCGACGAGACGTAATGGGTGGGCAGGTGGTGCTACCTGTACCGAGCGATCGACCAGTTCGGCCAGGTCATCGATGTACTGGCCTCCGAGAAGCGAGACCTGGCTGCGGCCCGCCGGTTCTTCACCCGGGCGCTGGCCCACGGCCGCCGTCCGGTCGAGGTGACCACTGACCGGGCCGCGGCCTACCCGTGGGTCCTCGACGAGCAGCTGCCTGCTGCCCATCACATCGATGCCAGGTATGCCAACAACCCGATCGAGGCCGATCACGGACGGTTGAAAGCCTGGTTGCGACCGATGCGAGGGCTCAAACGCCTCCGCTCCGCCCAGGTCATCGCCTCAGGGCACGCGTTCGTTCAGAATCTTCGCCGCGGCCACTACGAACTCGCCGTCGAGGCCGAACCCCACCGCCGACTCGCGGACGCCTTCACCGAGCTCGCCCTGGCCCTGTGACCAGCGCAGTAACCCGCATCCGCCATGCCTCGCCCCGGCCCAACGCAACAACGCCGTTCCAACAGGGGTCAGTTCAGGGCGGTGCCGCACCAGTAGCCGTCGCGGGCGAGTGCGGCGGGCGGCGGGCGGCGGGCGGCGGTAGCACGACCAGGTTCTTCCCGGTCGGGTCGACGGTCAGGAAGTTCTCGCAGAGCGTCGGCTGCCTGGGTCGGCTGACGTCGATAGGGGCGATCAGGCCGCCGGCCGAGTACTTGGTCACCGAGCGGAGGGCGTCGATGAAGCCCTGTCGCGTCGGGCAGGCGCCCGCGAGCCGCAGGCCATTGATCATCTGGTCGGCGGCGACGTAGCCGCCGATGGCGAGCTCCTCGGTCGGGTCGACCGCCTCCGGTGCGTAGGTGCTCATCGCCTCCACGTAGGCGGCCCTGGCCGGGGAGTCCGGGGCGGCGATCGTGGACAGCACAGTCATGCCGGCCATGTCACCGCCGCGCTGGGCGAGCAGGTCGGGGCTGATGCCACTGGACGCCAGCGCCACGCGCAGCCGGACGCCGGCTGCCTTGGCCGCCGCGTAGACGTCGATGAACGACTCGGTCTGGGCGGCGCCGATCAGTGTGTCCGCGCCCGAGTTCTTGATGCGCGCGACGAGGCTCGCCGGGTTCGTGATGCCTTGCGTGTAGGAAAGCGTGTCGACGACGGTGACTCCACGGCTCTGCAGACTCGGCGCAAACTTCGCCGCGAGATTCTGCGTGGCCGAGAGGTCTCGGTCGGTGACGAGGATCGCCTTGGTGCCGCCCCTCGCCTTGACGAAGTCGCCGATCACCGAGGTGTCGCCCGGGTTGTACCGGTTCCCGAAGTGGAAAAGGTTGGGGTACTCGCTCCAGACCACGCTGCTGGCGGTGCCGGTGACCGGAACGTCTTCCTGCGCGAGYCAGCCGACCGCCTTGTCCACGACCACGGAGTTCAGGACCAGGCCGAAGACCTTCTCGGAGTCGACCAGGCGGTGCGCGGTCAGCAGGAACGCGTCCGGGTTGGACTGGTCGTCACCCCAGACCAGATCGATACGACGACCGTTGACGCCGCCCTGGTCGTTCTGCTGGTCGATGCGGGCGGAGGCGCCGGCACGAGCGCCTCTGAAGACGGTCGTGAGCGCCGCGGGCCCGGTGTCGGGATAGATGTATCCGATCTTGACCGATGTGGCGGTTACGCCGGGAATATTTGTCGAACAGGTTTGGCCTGGCCCCGAGTTCGTATCCGGCGACGCCGCGCACCCAGCGATGGCGGCAGGTAACGCCAGGAGCACGGCCATCACCGACCGGATCCAGGCAGCCACGACGCCTGTCCACGCTCGGCACGCCGACATACCGGTCGGCTGCCGAAGGCCCCGTGCGCCGCTCCGGCTATGCCAGGCGGGTGCGGTCGAAGAACATCCCCTGGATGAGCAGTTTCAGGGCGCGGACGGTGTCGTGGTACTCGTCGGCTGGCGTGGTCAGCGCATGCTCGTAGAGGCCCATGAGCAGGACGTGGATCGCGTTCGTGGCGGCGTGGACGTCGATGTTGTCCGTGAGGGCGCCCTGGTCGCTGGCCTGGTGCAGGACGTCAGCGACCACGCCGTGGATGGAGGCGACGATGGTGTCGCTGTCTTCGGCCAGGTGCAGGTCCGAGGCGCTCTGCACCCGGATCGCGCGGTCGAAGGGGACCGCGTAGGGGTTGTCGCGCACCATCCGGTCGGCCTCGTCCAGGATGGCCATGAGCTTGTTGAGGACACCGTCGGTGGCCGYAACGGCGACGGTGAACCGGGGGACCGTGTGCTGGGCGAGGTCGCGGAAGGTCTCCTTGACCAGTTCGGCCTTGTTCGGGAAGTAGTGGTAGAGGCTGCCGCTGGTCATGCCCGCTGCCCGGGCGATCTCGCGGATGGTGGCGCGCGCGTAGCCGACGTCGGCGACACAGCGCAGGGTCGCCTCGAGAATGCGCTGCCTTGACTGGTCGCCGTGGGAGCCGACCGGCCGGCCCAGCAGCGACGGGGTGCCCGCCACGGTTTCTCCTGGTTGTCGTCGTCCCCGAGTTTCGCACGCACCCGTCCGGCGAACGGCGTGGTGCCTCGCCGGGCGGCGTGGGCCGTACCGGCGCGGCAGGGTGCTGGCCGGGGGTCACGACGGGTCCATGGAGTCGTCGGGCTCGATCCCGAACGAGCGCAGCATGGCCGACACCGTCTCGTAGGCGCCGATGGTGAAGATGACGTCGAGCATCTGCTGGGTGTCTAGCGCGGAGGCGAGTGCCGACCAGGTGCCGTCGGTCAACACCCCGTCGGTGACGATTTCGTCGACGGCGCGTAACAGCGCCGTGTCTATCGGGTTGAAGAACGGCGCTCCCGGGTCCGACGTGATCCGGGCTACCTCCTCGGCGGTGAGCCCTGCCTCCTTGGCAAGGTGGGCGTGCTCGGCCCACAAATAGCCACAGGCGCGTCGCGCGGCGACCCGCAGAACAAGGATCTCGCGCTGTCGGGGTGACAGGGTCGTCGCGAGCAGCACCTGACCGTTGAAGGTGAAGAACGCTCGCGCGAGCTGGGGGTGGTGCGCGAAGGTTCCGAGCATGCCCAGCGCCTTGGGTCGCCCTTCGGCATTCGGCATGGGATAACGCGGCTCCGGTGGGACCATGGCCGCCAGCGCCGCGCGCATCCGCGGCGGGAACTGGTGGGGTCGCAGCGGTTCGACTCGCGCCATGCAGGCGTTCCCTTCTCGCGGTTTGGCTTCCGAGCTGCGCACCCGCGCCAGTCCGCAGGGCGCGGGTGGCGAGAAGGTGCGGTCCGCGCACGTGGCCGGCTGGCCGGACCGGCCGCCGACGATCCGGTCGCACCGACGGCCGGCCCAGGACCCGGACCCGGACATCCTTGCGGTCCGCGCCGAGCCTGCTGACCGGTCCGGCGGCTCACTCGGTGATCTGGATGCCGTCGTAGCTCGTGAGCAGGTCGGGGTCCGGTAACGGCATCTGCAGGTAGACAGCCAGGTGCACGACCTTGCCGGCGGCGTCGAACTCGTAGGTGGTCGCCGAGTTCACCGCGTTGCTGTAGCCGGCAACCGTGCTGCGCTCCTCCAGCTCGAGTAGCACCAGGGTGTCCACCTCGGTGACCCGCTTGAACGAGCACTCCCACTCGGAGGTCTGCGCCCACTGGGTGAGGAACGCCGCGTACTCCGGCCAGTTCATGACCTCCTTGAACGGGCCGACCCGCTCGAAGGAGTCGACGGCGACCAGCTCGGCTACCGGCGCCCAGCTTTCCGCCGAGAAACCGGGCTGTTTGCCCGCGCTGACCAGCTTCTTCATCAGCTGGGTGTACTCCAGTGCGACCCGTGAGAGGCCCGTGTAATCGCCGATGACCTCGTCGAGGTCGCGCAGCGCGAGCGCCATAAGCCTGCTCCCATAGGTGAGATGGTGGATTCGAAGACACGCTCGCCCAGGCCGCGGCAGATCCCGCGTGGCGGACCGGTCACGGGCCGCGGGAAAGCGTCAGGACCGGGCGCCGGCCAGGTAGCGGTCGAGGACGCGGTGGAAGTTCGCGACGACGATCTCCTCACGGGTGATCGTCTCGTGCTCCAGGCGGCTGTTGCGAAGCCCGGCCTGCTGGCGCTGCATCTGCTCCCAGTCCTGCTGGAGCGCCTCGAAGTAGGTGTGGCTGCCCGGCTCGTCGACGACGGTCAGGTCCACCTTTGCCGCCGCTGCCAGTTCGTCCGGCAGGTACATGTAGCTGGCGACGTGCCAGACGCACTTGTTCGGGTCACCAGACGGGTGCGGAGTGGGCATGGTGATGTGGCATTCGCCCGCGCGGACCGTCATGAAGAAGTTCGGGAAGAGCACCCAGCCCTGGTTGTCCGTCATCTGATCGTCCGTCAGCCTGCTCACGTCCAGGCCCATGCCGGTGAGCGTGTCGCGGGTGGCCTGCTGTAGCAGCGTGCGGGCGGTGACGCCTTCCGGGAATTCCAGCATCCCGTTCTCGTCGCGGTAGGTCGCGACGAGCTCCTCGAAACGGGGCAGCATCAGCGGGACCGCGGGGAAGGTTTCCGGGAGCTTGCGGATCCCGGCGACCTGCTCCTCCGGGCCGAAGTGCTCACCCCTGGGCACGTCGAACGGCGTGGTCGCGACGCTGTGGTCGCCGAGGAACCAGTAGCGGCCCTTCTCCGGGTCCGGGTAGATCACGTTCAGCAGCTGCGGATGCACACCCCAAAGGTGGTAACCCTCCTGGAAAGCGTCCATGACGACCTTCCAGTTGCACTCGAGGGCCTCCTGGACGTCCATGACGGTAACGAACCGGTCCATCTCGTACGGCCTGAGCAGCTCGATCACCTCGGATCCGAGGTACTCGGCCAGCGGTTTCGCGTCCGGGTCCGGGTTGAGGAAGATGAACCCGCCGGACGTCTCCACGGGCACGGACAGCAGCGAGACGTCGCTCTTGTCGATACCCGAGAGGTTCTCGCGCAGGATGCCGCGGCAGTTGCCCTCCAGGTCGTAGGACCACAGGTGGTATTGGCAGAGGAACTGCCGTGAGGTGCCCGTGCGCTCGGCGCACAGCAGGTTGCCACGGTGACGGCACGCGTTGACGAAGCCGCGGATGACGCCGTCCCGGCCGCGCACCACGATGAAGGACTGGTCGAACAGCTGGTAGGTCTTCCAGTCGCCAGTCTTCGCCAGCTCGCTGACCCGGCCGACGACCTGCCAGGTCCTCTTCCAGATCAGCTCGCGTTCCTGCGCGGCGGTCTGGGGGGAGGTATACCGCGCTGTTGGGATCTTCCATCGGAACCCGTCCGGGTCGCAGTCCAGGYCCGACAAGCCGATCTTGGCGTCGTCGAGCCATTCTCCGGGCAGTGCGGCCCGTGTCGCTTCGATCGTCATCAGTCCAGTTCTCCTTGAGCAGGGCGAAACAGTGGGTCGGAGGCCTCCGCGCGCACGGGACGCGCAGGGGGCCGGTGGCATGCCGTCGGAGGCACTGAGGAGGGTCTGTCCACCGTGACGCGAACGCGCCGAGGTGGCGGGCGTCCGACGGTGGGCGATCGCGGGAGCCCCGTCCGTGCCACGCCAGCACCGGACGCCAGGCGGTCAGCACCCTCACTCGAGTAAATCAATCGATTGATTAATAGCATGATGCGCGCCACACTCGGGCACTGTCAAGGCACCCTCCACCGACGGAAGGACGGACACGCATGCCCTTCGAGGGGACCACCGCGATCGTGACCGGCGGGGCGTCAGGCCTGGGACTCGCGATCACCGAGGCACTCGCGGCCCGGGGAACCAAGGTCGCGGTCTTCGACGTCCAGGCCGAGCTGCTCGACACCGAAGTCGCGCGCATGCAGAAGCATGGCGACGCCGTCCACGGCTACGTCGTCGACGTCTCCAACCGTGCCCAGGTCACCGCGGCCCGTCGCGCAGGTCCGCGCGGACTTGGGGCCCGCCACTCCCTTGAGCGCTATCCCCGAGCCTGGGTTCCAGAACTCGGCCGCCTGCGTCAAGCCAGGCGGCACGACGGTGCTTGTTGACGGACTGGCCCGACGTGGAGGCACGAGCGACGCCACATCTCGCGGCACTGTTCGGGAGTGGTCGAACGAGGACGGCTGGGGAGTCATCGACTCGCTGGAGACTCCCGGTGGTTGCTGGATCCACTTCAGCCACCTGTTGATCGCTGGCTACCGCGGCCTGCGGGCCGGAGAGCAGGTCGAGCTGGACTGGGAGACGCCTGGCCAGGACGGGTATCCCTACCGCGCCGTGCGTACCTGGCCGGCGGGACAGCAACCCGTCGAACCACTGATCACCAGCCGGGGTGAGGGCGGCTTCAGGAGCACCCTCACAATCAGCTGGGATGACGACTCGGGTTCGACCTGACATCACAGCGCTCCGGCGAGACCGATCGCATGCCGGGAAAGCCGGCAAACTAGCCGCCGCCTACCAGGCGCGCTGAGCCTGTCGAGCCGACGGCCGCCGCGTTTGCGGCTCGGCGAACGATCGACAATGTCGTCGTGGATGACGCTTCCCTGGTAGCCCGCTCCTGGTCACGGATCGAGCGCTGGCTCGCCGAGCACGCGCCCGTCAGCCACGGGCAGCTGAACCCGCCGGCGGAGAGGTCGGCGATCGCTGAGGCGGAGCGTGCGCTTGGTGTGGCGTTTCCTCCGAGCCTTGTCACGCTGCTCGGCCTGCACGACGGCGTCGACGACTGGAAGAAGGACGGCGCATACGTGCTGCGGGCGAAGTTCCTGCCCGGCAACTATCGGCTGCTACCCCTTGCCGACATCGTGCGCCACGGCCAGATGCTGACCGAGATTGTCCTGAGCAGCGAGGAGAAGACGGGCACCGACCAGGTCGGCTGGTGGTGGCACCCGTCCTGGGTGCCGTTCGCGGACGCGGTCTGGGCCGGCTGTCTGTTCACCGACCAGCGGGACGGCGGCGAAGGGCCGGTCGGCGTACATGACAAGGAGGGTGCGTCCAGCATGGCCCGGTGGCCGTCGCTGGCCGCGATGCTGACCCAGTTCGCGGACGCGGTAGAGGCCGGCGGTGACGTGGGCGACTACCGCCCTCGGGTCGTCGACGGCGGGCTGGAGTGGGAAAACACGTTCACATGGCCTGACTCGCCGCCGCATAACGCCCGGTTGGACGCGTTCGGGGCACCGAGGTCGGATCCGTATCGAGAATGACGGAGGGGTCGCAGACCTCCATGGATCGCGGGTCGCAGGCGTCGTCAGCCGGCGGCACTGGCAGGTTCCTCGGCGTTGTCGCCGCGGCGGCCGTCGCACTCGGGAGGCTGGCGGAGTCGTGTATTCAACTGTCGTGTATTCGTGGGTGGAACCCGATTGATCGTCTCTGTGTATGGTCGCTGCCGTCGAAACCTGGCGCGGACCTGCGTACCGGGCGTCGGTGGTAGCTGGCGCTCCTACCCCTGATGGGATGATCGGATGCGCAGAGCTGCCGCCCTTCTTCCGGCCCTCTCCGTACTTCTGCTGCTCACGGCATGCGGATCCGTGTTCGGGGGCCCGACCGTGGCCCGGACCTCCGTCACCGTCCCGCCCGTGGATGGCGTCCGGATCACCTCGAAGACCGTCTTCTCGGGCAGGCTCCCCCCGTGCCCCGACGCCTACCCCGCCCCCCTTCCCACCAACGGCCCCCCGATCTCGGCCACCTACGAGGTCACCAACGACGGCGCCGAGGCGTTCACATACACGATCCTGTTCGACTTCCTCACGAAGACCGGCGAGGGCGGGGGCAGCAGATACGTGACCGTGCGATCGGTCGGTCCCGGCGCGACCGTGCGCGGCACGGTCCAACTGGGGGCGCTGGACCCCAGAGCGTGCCCGGTGACCCGCGTCAGGGTCGGCGAGGTGACCAAGGTGCCTGCCGCCGAGGCGCCGCCCGAGCCCGGCGAGTGCCCGCCCTCCGGCCTCCGCCTCACTCTCGAGGGCGGCACATCCGCGACCGGGCTGCACATACGGGGTCTACGCCTGGAGAACTGCGGGACGCGCGACTACTCACTCGACGGCTACCCGCTCCTGGAACCGCTGGACACCGACCGGTCACTCGTCGAAGGTGTCCAGATCCTGCACGGGAGCGGCGGCATCATCCTCCCGGGCGGGGAATTCGACGAGCCAGCCCATCCGCTAGTCCTGAAACCCGGCGAGAGCGCCTTCTCGAGCCTCCTGTGGCGCAGCGCCGCCGGCAGAGTCACCTACGTCAGGGTGCGAGCCCAGCCCGGTGCCGATCCGGTGACCCTGACGCTCCACCTCGACATCGGCACCACCGGGAAACTCRCCGTCCGCGCCTGGACGCGCACGCCGACGTAGGGCCCCGGCTTCGGCATTGCCACCTGGATTTCCTCCTCGGCTACAAACCCGTTTCCAATCGACGAGCTGTGGTCGTTCGTGATGAACGGCAGCCGCGCGGTGACCAGGGTCCTGGGAATGGCGCTGTTGCGTTCGGCCGAGGTGAAGCATGGCGAATGCTGGTTGCTGCCCTGGTCAGAGGGTCCGAGCGAGCTCGGTGAACGCTTGCGCGAGCCGGCGATGGGGTTCGGCGTCGGTGGCACGTTCGTAGTGGCCGCGGCGGACGTTTTGGACGAAGGTGTGCCCGGATCCGATGACCTGGGCGCAGCGGAGGCGTTTGAGCCCGCGCATCGGCCGCAGCCGGGCTTTCAGCCGGCCGTGATCAGCTTCGACCTTGTTGTTCGCATACCGGACGTCGACATGGGGCGCGGCGGGCAGCTGCTCCAATTCGGCGGCCGGTAGCCTGCGGGATCTCGTGTGAGCCGCGAGTTCCGGTCGCAGCAGTCGGACCCCAGCCGTACGCCGCCGTCCGGCTTGCCCTGATCAGACCCAGCTTTCAAAAGGCACGGGCATGTCGTGAATCACTAGTAGTGTCCTGATGTGATCGTGTGCGAGGGCGCCCTGCTTGTCGGTCGCTGTGGCACGTGAAGGGAGATCGGGGCATGTTGCAGGTGTTCGAGGCGGCGGCCGGTTGGCCGTCCGTGCGTGGGCGATTGGCCAGGCGCGTCGCGGAACAGGATCTAGCCTCGCTGGATGATGCGGTCGCCTTCGCTGTTCGGTGGCACGCGGACCAGACTCGGCCGGCGGGTGAGCCTTATGTCGAGCATCTGCTTGAGGTCGTGTGTGTGTTGGTGGAGGCGATCGGAACGACTGACATCGACGTGTTGCGCGCGGCCGTGCTCCACGACGTGGTCGAGGACACGGAGTGCTCGCTGGAGGCTGTGCGCGCGGGCTTCGGTGACCGCGTCGCGGGCTTGGTCGACTGGGTGACCAAGCCCGCACCGTCGGAGGGCCAGACACGTGAGGAGGTGCGGGCGGCATATCTGACGCGGTTGCTTAGCGCTCCGGATGATGCACTGTTGGTGAAGCTGGCGGACCGGCTGAGCAACGTGCAGCGGCTGGACACACATCCTCGGCCGGAGAAACGTCGTTCGTACTACCAGGAGACGGTGCGCTCTGTCGTCCCGCTCGCGCAGTCCCATCCGTGGTTCCGCCAGTGGTATGCGGCCTGGAGCGACGCTTTCGGTCATTTGGCTGTCGACGGCCTGGACGCGGGTACCCAGTGACACGCGCGGTGGGAGTTTCTGGACACGGCTCTTGCCTCATGACCTGACCTCCTGGGCTTCACCACAGAGCTGGCGAACGGTCGAGTCTTGGCGAACCGGACCGCAGACGGGTGATCATGGATGGCGCCCGCGTAGGGCTGGCCCGCGAACGACGGCGGACGTTCATGGACCCCGGCGGGCGTCAGCCGGCCCGTGACCTACACCAGTGGACGTGAGCAGACGTCGGCGGACAATGTGCCGCACAGCCGTCCATGGATGTCGATGGAAGATCCAAATTAAACTACGGATTGAGTGCTTGCTTGTCGCGTTGTATAGCGCGCCGTACGAGCGGCACGTCGATGGTCGGTACGCCTAGGTCGACGCGACCTGGCCCGGTGTAGCAGACGATGATGCGGAATAGTTCTTCCTTGATGTGGAGCCGTTCGGTGCCGGTGACGGCGCGCACCTGCTCGACGTCCAGCCCCGACGGAAGTCGTGTCCTGTCTCGTCGTACTGCGAAGTAGCGGGTCCAGCTGAGCGTGTGGCCGTCGAGCGTCAGAATGCCCTGTTGCCAACGTCGCGGGAGGGAGCCGACCGTGCCGCGCAGGAAACAAACGACCGCGATGGGCCGCGTGACGAGCCCGCCCGCCTCCATTTCGTCGATGAGCTTGTTCACGGCGTCTGGGGCGGGCGGGCGGAGCAGGTGGCGAAGGACGTCCAGGAAGGTCACCGTTCCCGGTGACCGTCGTACGCGCGGCATAGCGGCCATGATGTCCGACACGGTGAAGGCACGTGCCAACGGTCGCCCTTGCGCGACCGTGCCGCGAGGCAAGATCCTTTCACCTGGCGGCGCTGCCGGGCCAGTTGGCGTTGCCGACGAGTTCGGGACGGGTGCCGTCGAACGCGGCGACTGCCACCGGGTCGCCGCGCAGCTCGGCGCACAGCCACGCGGTGACATAACCGAGGAAGCCACGGGACCCGTCGCGGTCCTGGACCGAGTTGTGGTCGGCCACCTTCCCGCCGGAGCTCTCGATGAGGCCGAGTACGGCGCGGCCCGGCACCTGGTTGTAGAAGGTCCGCTCGGTCGCGGCGCTGGCGATGACCGAGTCGAAGGCCCCGTGCGTTCCGACGAGGAATGCCGGCTGGCGGAGCTGGGTCAGGTCGAACATGCAGTCGCTCTTCGTCGGGCAGTCCGCGTTGGCCGCGGCCCAGGTCTTGCTGGGCAGTGAGAAGGTCACGACTGTGTCGATCAACGTCGGGTTGTTGATGGCCGCCCGGACCGCGCCGCCGGCGCCCTGAGAATGGCCGGCCGCGGCCACCCTGCCCACGTCCAGGCGGTCATGGAAGACGCTTCCGGCGGTCCCGGCCTGGGCGATCAGGTAACGCACCGCCGCCGCCATCTCGTCGCCGCTGCCGGTGTTGCGCTGGCCCGGGACGATCACCGTGAACCCGTACGACGCGAGATGGTCGAGCAGCTCCGAGTACTGGGCGGGGTTCCCGCCAGTCCCGACTCCCCAGGTGACGATCGGGCTCAGGAACCCGAGCCTCGAGTAGTCGGCCGGACGGAAGAGCTGGTAGCGCGCGGTGCCAGCGGGGTTCTCCACGGCCTGGGTCGTCGTGGCGTAGCGGCCATCCGACGAGTAGTCCGCCTCCACGGGACCCGCCGGCGCGTCCTGCTCAGGGGCGACGAACAACGATCGCACGGCCGGCCGCGTGGCCGCCCAGGCCAGCAGGACGATCACGGACAGGGCGAACCATATTCGAAACATGCCCACGAGCGGGTGCGCGGGAGCACCGTCATCGCGGCCAGCCGATTTCACCGGGAGCACTCGCATCGCGCCGCCTCTTCCGTGTCCCGTGATCCGCGGGCAACCTGTTGTCAACGCGCTGTCCAGCGACCGGTCAGGAACCTGGGGTGATGGCAGGTCAGCGTCTGGACGCATACCCCCGTTGGGGGGAATATCACCGTCCGGGCAGGCGAGCAGATCTGTTGCGTCGTGAGCAGCCGGCGCATGCGGGGCTGCCGCCGGCCCGGTGATCAGATCGCGCGAGCGAGGCCGATCATGGTCGGTTGAAGGCCTGGCCGCACGGTCTGAAACGGCTGTGCTCCGCCCAGATGATCAGTTTCGGCCATGCCCTCTTCGCGCCGTCGTGGACGTTGTGGCTGCCCGCGGCCAAGGGCCTGTTCGGCCCGGATGCCCCGGCGGTGCCTGTGTGCCGTGCGCCACCGTCGCGAATTTCGTTGTTTCCCCTGCCCAGGCCCGGGCGATTCGTTACCGTAACCGGTGAATCGCCAGTACCTGCCGCGTCGTCAAGTCTACCCCCGTAATCACGATGTTTCTTCACCGTGTTGAGGACAGGTAAAAGCGACGTGAATCAGATGCGTGCCCACGCGGTCGTCCTCGGCGCGAGCATTGCCGGCCTGCTTGGCGCCCGGGCTTTGTCCGACGCATACGAAACTGTGACGCTCGTCGAGCGCGACGAACTTCCGCACGGCCCGGCCCACCGGCGCGGCGTGCCGCAGGGCCGGCACGCCCACGCCCTGCTGGCCCGGGGCGGCCAGGTCATGGACGCGCTGTTCCCCGGCCTGAGCGCCGAGCTCGTCGCGGCCGGCGCGCCGACCGGGGACCTGTCCGCGGACGCGCGCTGGATCCTGTCCGGCCACCGGCTCAAGCAGGCCGGCACCGGCCAGCGGATCCTGTTCGCCAGCCGTCCCATGCTGGAAAGCCATGTCCGGGAACGGGTGCGGGCGCTGCCGAACGTCGTGTTCGCCGACCGGCTGGACGTCGTCGCGCCGGTGACCAGCGCCGACCGGCGGACCGTCGTCGGCGTCTCGGTCCGCGAATCCGGCGGCCAGGTCCGGACGCTGCCCGCGGACCTGGTCCTYGACGCCACCGGCCGGGGCTCGCGCACGCCGCGCTGGCTGTCCGACCTCGGCTACGACCGACCACCTGTTGACGAGGTCCAGATGAAAATCGGCTACGCCTCGCGCTCCTACCGCCTGCGGGCTGGTGCTCTGGGTACCGACCAGCTCATTCTGCAGAGCTGGACGCCGGAATACCCACGCGCCGCCACGGTCGTCGCGCAGGAGGACGGGCGCCATCTCGTGACGCTCGTCGGAATGCTGGGCGACGCGCCGCCGACCGACGCCGATGCTTTTCTCGAGTTCGTCGCCGGGCTGCCGCTCGATGACATTCACCGGGCCATTCGGGACGGCGAACCGTTGGAGGACCCGGTCGCCTTCCGCTACCCGGCGAGCGTCCGGCACCGTTACGAACGGCTGCGCCGTTTTCCGGACGGGCTGCTGCTGATCGGGGACGCGATCTGCTCGTTCAATCCGTTCTACGGGCAGGGGATGACGGTGGCCGGGCTCGAGGCGGTCGCCCTGGGCAGGCTGGTAGCGCAGCCGAAGCGGCCGTCCTGGCGCCAGTACTTCAAGACCATCGCCGGCATCGTCGACGTGCCCTGGGACATCGCCACCGGCGGCGACCTGGCGTTTCCCGCCGTCGACGGCGACCGCACCCCGAAGGTGCGGCTCATCAACGCCTACCTCCCCCGATTCCACGCCGCCGCCGAGCGCGACCCCGGCCTGGCGACCGCGTTCCTACGCGTCGCCGGGCTCCTGGACTGGCCGGAGGCGCTGCTGCGCCCGGACCGCGTCGCCCGCGTCCTGACCCAGCCGCGCCGGCGGCCGAGCCAGGTCCACTGAGGCGGCAGGGCGCACCCACCTCGATCGCACGGGCAGTGCGGTAGTGAGGCTGATCGCCCGTCAAGTCCGCCGAATCTCTCCCGTAGCGGCCGTCCTGGCCGGTGCCTCCTTCAGCCGCGGCCTCGCACGAGTGGCAGGAAGACCTCGTCCACGATCTCGACCAGCACCTCGTCGGGGACCAAGGGGATTCCGCGCATCACGTACTCGGCGCGCAGCAGCATCATGGGCGTGGCCGCGACCCGGGGGTGCGCGGCCGCCGCCGGCGCCTCGCCCCGGCGCGCGGCCCGTTCCAGCATTGCCAGCCACGCCCGGTCCATGGCGTCCGCGCCGGACCGCTCGCGCATGAGGGCGAGCAGCTCCGGGTCGTCGGCCGCGGCGGCGAGCAGGCCGCGCAGGACCACTCCGTATGGCGAGGACCAGGTCTCGTTCGCCCGCCGCATCATCTCCAGCGCGTCGCCGCGCAGGGTGCCCGTGTCCGGGTTCGGCATCACGGCTTCGGACAGGTGGCGGTACGCCGCGATGCCCAGCGCCGCCCGATGCGGCCACCGGCGGTAGATCGCGTTCTTGTTGGTCCCGGCCCGGGCGGCGACCCGGTCCATGGTCATCCCCGCGTAGCCGGACTCTCGCAGTTCCTCCGCCGCCGCGTGCAGGATCGCCCGTTCGAGCTCCTCGCCCCGGCGCCTCGTGCTCATGCCGTGCAGGGTACTGGAAGTACCTTATAGGGTACGTGAAGTGCCTTATGAGCGAGGGAGCCCCCGATGCGCGTCTTCGGCATGAACTACGACACCGGCTTCGTGAGCGCCGGGTCGACGACCCACGAGCCGTTCGATCCCGAGACCGTGCGGCGCGACCTGCGCGTCATCCGTGACGAGCTGCACTGCGACGCGGTGCGCATCACCGGCGGGATCCAGGATCGACTCGAGCTGGCCGCGCGGTTCGCCGCCGAGGCCGGGCTCGAGGTGTGGTACTGCCCGTTCACCAACGGCCTCGACAGCGCCGGGCTCATGGCGTTCGTGCTCGACGGTGCCGAGCGGGCCGAACGGCTACGGCGCAGCGGGGCCTCGGTCGTGTACCTCACAGGCTCCGAGATCGCCATGTTCACCGAAGGCCTCCTGCCCGGCCGCGACCTGGCCGAGCGCATGGCGCTGCTGACCGATCCGATGCGGATGCGGGCGGCGGTCCCGACCGCGCGCGCCGCGGTGCGCGACTTCCTCGCGGCGGCGGTGCCCGCGGTGCGGGAACGGTTCGGCGGCCCCGTCGCGTACGCCTCGATCCCGCTGGAGGCGGTGGACTGGACGGCGTTCGACATCATCGCCAGCGACGCCGGCTACCGCGACGCGACCAACGCCGCGACGTTCCCACAGACCCTGGCGGCGGCGGTGGGGCAGGGCAAGCCGTACGCCGCGACCGAGTTCGGCTGCTGCACGTTCCGCGGCGCGGCCGACGTCGCGGGCGCGCCGGAGCCGGTGACCTACGACGAGCACGGCTACGCCGCGACGCTCGCCGCGGGGCTGGTGCGTGACGAGGAAGGTCAGGCCCGCTACCTCATGGACCTGCTGCGTGACTATGAGGCCGGCGGCGTGGAGGCGGCGTTCGTGTACACCTTCGCGAACCGGCACCTGCCAACCACCGAGGACTCGGAGCGCGACTACGACCTGGCCGCACGCGGAATCGTGCGGGTGCTGCCGGACGGCTCGTGGACGCCGAAGGCCGCCTTCCACGCCCTCGCCGCGTACGGCCGTTCGCGCGCGCAGAGCCGGTCGGCCGCCTAGGCCGTGTCCCAGGATTCGACGGTCCCAGGATTCGTCGCGACCGCTCGTCTTTACTACCGCGACACCATTGCGACCGCCAAGGTCAGCGGTCCGCATGATCGCCGACTGCGCCCTCTGGTGGTCGTGGCTCGGCAGCGGCTACGCCCACCAGGCCGCGCGTAGACCACACGTACAGTCACGAAGGCGAAGCCTCCCCTGGTTCAGTCGCCTGCTCGCCTGCTCGCCTGCTCGCCTGCTCGCCGGTCGTCTGGTMGGGACAGATTCTCGGACGGCGATGTCGAGAACCGGTGACTGGCTCCGTCCCCGCGGTGAACGTGACCGGAACCGGTCGCACCAGCACCAAGGAGAACATGATGGCCAAGTACCTGCTGCTCAAGCACTACCGGGGCGCTCCGGCCGCGGTCAACGACGTGCCCATGGAGCGGTGGACGCCGGCGGAGATCTCGGCGCACGTGCAGTACATGAACGACTTCGCGGCGCGGCTCGAGGGGACCGGCGAGTTCGTCGACGGTCAGGCGCTTGCCCCCGAGGGGACGTTCGTCCGGTACGACGGTGAGGGGCGGCCGCCGGTCACCGACGGCCCGTTCGCGGAGACCAAGGATCTCATCGCCGGCTGGATGGTGATCGACGTCGACAGCTACGAGCGCGCCGTCGAGCTGGCCGGTGAGCTGTCGGCCGCGCCCGGGGCGGATGGGAAGCCGATCCACGAGTGGCTGGAGCTGCGGCCGTTCCTGACCGCCCCGCCCACCATCACAGAGTGACCTCGGGCGCACGGTGACCTCTCAGCTGCACGAGGCCCTGCTCCGGAGTCTCACGCCGAGTGTGCTCGCGATCCTCGTCCGCCGCGGAGCCGACTTCGCGGCGGCCGAGGACGCCGTGCAGGACGCGCTGGTCCAGGCGGTCCGGGTCTGGCCGGCCGACCCGCCGCGGGACCCGAAGGGCTGGCTGGTCACCGTGGCCTGGCACCGGTTCCTCGACGCGACGCGGGCGGACGCCGCCCGCCGCCGGCGTGAGGACCTCGTCGACGAGGAACCGGCGCCCGGGCCCGCGCCCGCGGTGGACGACACGCTCCAGCTCTACTTCCTGTGCGCCCACCCCTCGTTGACGCCGTCGTCCGCGGTCGCGCTCACGCTGCGCGCCGTCGGCGGGCTGACCACCCGCCAGATAGCCCAGGCCTACCTGGTACCCGAGGCGACCATGGCGCAGCGCATCAGCCGCGCCAAGCGCACCGTCGCCGGCGTGCGGTTCGACCAGCCCGGCGACGTCGCGACCGTGCTGCGCGTCCTCTACCTGGTCTTCAACGAGGGCTACTCCGGTGACGTCGACCTCGCCGCCGAGTCCATCCGGCTCACCCGGCAGCTCGCGGCGGCGATCGACCACCCCGAGGTGGCGGGGCTGCTCGCCCTCATGCTGCTCCACCATGCCCGGCGCGCCTCCCGGACCGCGCCCGACGGCAGCCTGGTGCCACTCGCCGAGCAGGACCGCGGCCGGTGGGACACCGCGATGATCGCCGATGGCGTCGTGATCCTGCAGGCGGCCCTCGCCCGGGACCGGCTGGGCGAGTTCCAGGCCCAGGCCGCCATCGCGGCACTGCACGCCGACGCGCGCGCCRCCGAGGAGACCGACTGGGTGCAGATCGTCGAGTGGTACGACGAGCTCGCCCGCCTGACCGACAGCCCGGTCGTCCGGCTCAACCGCGCGGTGGCCGTCGGGGAGGCCGACGGACCGCGCGCCGGGCTGGCGGCGCTCGCGACGCTGAACGACTCACTGCCCCGGCACGCCGCGGTGGCGGCCTACCTCCACGAGCGCGACGGCGACCTGGCGACGGCCGCACGGCTGTACGCCGAGGCTGCGCAAAAGGCCCCCAACCTGGCCGAACGCGATCACCTGACGCGTCAGGCCGCCCGGCTCAACACCCGCCGGCGTCGCTGACGGTCGCGCTAGGAGTTCTTGCCGCGGCGGCGTTTTTCGCGGCTGACCAGGACATCCAGACCCGGGTCGTCGGTGATCGGGTCCGGGGGCGCCGGGGCGCGGCGCAGGGAGCTCGACGCCGAGCGGCTTCGGGCAAGGGCGGCCACCGTCGACGGGGGGGCTGGCGGCGTGGCGGCGGGGGCGGGGTAGGTCGGCGTGCGGGCGCCAGGCGGGAAGGCGTCGGCCAGGGCCGACCTGCCCGTACCAGGGCGGCGGCGCTGCCCGGCGCGGTAGCCCTGGCGCCGGATGGGCGTGGTGGCCGGGTCGATGGGCCGGGGGGCGTCGGTGTCGGACCGGGTGTCCGCGGTACGGCCGCCGGCGGGACGTCCGGTGGCTGGGTCGGCCGCGGTGGCCGCCGCGGCCGGCTTCGCGGCGGCCCGCCTGCCGGTGCGCGAGCGGGAACCAGCCTCCGAAGCCGAACCCGAAGCCGAGGCGGGGGTTGAGGTCCCGGCGCCGCCCAGGCGGGACGGCTGGTTGAACCAGTCGAAGGACGAGCCGCGGCCGCGCAGCTCCGTGTTCTCCGCCTGCACGATCACGAGCAGCGCGGTGGCGAAGGAAGCGCGGGTTCGGGCCTCCGCCAACTGGCGTTCCAGGTCGGCCACGTAGGCCGGGTCGATGGGCTCGGGCTCGGGCTCAGGGGAGGGAGCGCCGTCGGGGTCGACGGTCGTCTCGAACGCCTGCGCGTGCAGGTCGCGCAGAAGCGCGGACTCGGTGGCCAGCGCCGGGTCGGTCTCGGCGAACAGCAGGTTGACGAAGATCTCGACGACCCGCCATTCGATGGCCTTCTCGCCGCGGAACTGACGGCTCAGATCCCGCGTCCGGGAACGGTGGATCTTGGGTGGCCCCTGGTCCGGCCAGAGCTGCCGGGCGACCATTTCGTAGCTGACCCGATATGGATTGTTGAGTTCGTTCAGGCGGGTCAGGAGGGTCTTCTGGGGCCCATCCTTCAGATCCGGGCGTGGCCCTTTGGGGCGTGCTCCCACGAGGCTCACCCACACACCGTCCGGGCTGGGACCGGGATGCTTGCGGAAGGATGGGTTCGCGGCACTACGCGGGTCCTCTCTCCGGTCCCCTCGCGTGCGCGCCGCCAGCGCGTCGGGCGGGGGGATGGGCCTACCGGCGGGTTCCCCGACCCCCCGCCCCGGTAGCTGCGAATGATACGACCCAAGTGCCGCAGATGCGGGGATGTCGGGCGCCTGACCGCCGGCTTCGTTGCGCTGGCAATGATCAGAAGCCATGGCGATGACGTTCGGCGTACTCGGACCGACTGGTCCGGTTCGGATCGGTCCACCCCGGACGATGTGGATCGGGTCTCGCAAGCCCATAGCTCCCCGCGCGTTCTCTCGTCATCTTTCCCCTGCTTGCCTGGCTGGCGTCCCCCGGACGGCCGGGGAACGCTGCATCGCCAGGTAACTAGGCGGTCTGATGCGCGGCAAGGTCGCACAACCAGGACTCCGGGACAACGTTGTGGCGCCCTGTGCGCAGGTTCCCCGGGGCGACGGTCGTAGGGTGCCGTCGCATCCGCTCCAAATATCGAACCGGTCGGTCGGATTTCGTCGCCACGGTCCGGAGCGGGTTCTCGAATCCGACATTGGGTCAGGCGGTTGCGCCGATCCGCTGCGGTGCGCCGATCCGCGGCGGTACGCCGGCGGTGGGTGACGGCTCCCGTCGACGGCGAAGGGCGACCACCCGCTACCGCGACCTGGGCTGCCTTGACCGCCTGGCGGGCAGCCGGGCCGGGCGGCGCCTCACGTCACCTTCTGGTCGAGACGCCCGGCTGTCGCATCGGCCGACGTCGCCAGCGCCGTCTGGGCAGCACGCCCGCGGGCCCCTGCCCGCCTTCACTTCTCTCCCGCGACGGTCTCGACTCCGGCGCGGCCGCCGGGCAGTTTGCGGCCCGGCGGCCGCGCCCTATAGTTGTGTCGAATGTCCGCATCGTCATGGAAGCGGCCGACTGTTCCACTGGCCCGGGCCTGCGCCAACTGTCCGAGGTCGCCCGGTGGAGCAGCGCGGCGCTTGGGTGAGGCCGCGGGCGTCGGTTGGCAAGCGCGGCGGACAGCCCGCGGACCTTGTGCTCATGGATCGTGGAGGCCGTCATGGTGGCTGCGTCAGGGCGGCGACGCTGGAACGCGGACGATGTTCCTGACCTGAGTGGGCGAACGGTCGTCATCACCGGCGCAAACTCGGGGATCGGTTTCGAGGCCGCCAAGACGTTCGCCGAGCGGGGCGCGACGGTCGTGATGGCGTGTCGCAACCCGTCCAAGGCGCGGGACGCCCTGGACCGCATTCGCGCCGTCACCCCCGAGGCGGACGTCTCCACGCTGGAGATGGACCTCAACTCGCTCGCCTCGGTCCGCAAGGCCGCCGACGCGCTGGTGGCCGAGCGTCCCGTCATCGACCTGCTCATCAACAACGCCGGCGTGATCATGCTGCCCCACGGGCAGACGGAGGACGGCTTCGAGCAGCACTTCGGGATCAACCACCTCGGCCATTTCGCCTTCACCGGCCTGCTGCTGAACTCCGTCCTGGCCGCCGAGGCGGGCCGGGTCGTGACGGTCGGCAGCAACGGGCACCGGATGGGGAAGCTCGACTTCGACGACCTCGCCTTCACCCGGGGCTACAAGCCGCTGCGGGGCTACGGCCGGTCGAAGCTCGCGAACCTGCTCTTCTCCTACGAGCTGCAGCGCCGGCTGGAGAAGGCGGGCGTGGCGGCCCGGTCCCTCGCGGCGCATCCCGGCGGCGCGAACACCGACGCCGGGGGCTTCGGCGGCGACAGCCCGATGCGGCGGAAGTTCAAGCGGGTGGTGGACCACGTCCCCAACCCGATCGTGCACTCCGCGCACAAGGGCGCTCTGCCCATCATGCGCGCGGCGACGGATCCGGCCTCGGAGGGCGGCCAGTACTACGGCCCGTCCGGGCTGCTGAAGATGACCGGACGCCCGGTCCTCGTCTCGTCCAACGCCGCGTCGCGCGACCCCGAGACCGCCGCGCGGCTGTGGGAGCTCTCGGAACAGCTGACAGCGGTGACCTACCCGCTCTGATCCGTCCGGCTCTGATCGGTCCGTTCATCCGCACGGTCGCGCCATGACGGCGCCCGCCGCGTCGGATGACGCCTCGAAATGACTACAATAAGTAACGCTACGATTCCTCTTGGTGACGACGAGGGCGCGCGCCCACATCGGGAGAGGCTTCTGACCAGCCCCGATAGACGCATCCGAAAACTGCTTTGTTTGGGACGCGTGGTGGGTGGGGTAAAGCTCTCGATACACGACGGGTGATCGTCGAAAAGGCTCCGTCTCCCTGGAGGAAACCGTGCTCTGGACCATCGTCACTTGGATCGTTCTCGGTCTCATCGCCGGCGCGGTCGCGCGAGTTCTCCTGCCTGGCCGCGACCCGATGGGTATCGGCGCGACCATTCTCCTCGGAATCGTCGGTTCGTTTATCGGCGGATTCCTGGGATACCTCATCTTCGGCAAGGACCTAAGCGAGGGCGCGCTGCAGCCGTCCGGCATCATTGGGTCGATCATCGGTGCGATCGTCGCCCTGATGGTCTACCGGGCCGCTACCCACCGTCGCGTTCTGCGCTAATGGCGCTCGCGCGATGACCTGCCACCGTCGGCCCGAGAACGATTCGGATCGGCGAGTGAGCTGGCCGAGCTAGGCCACCGTTCATGACGGTGTCCGCCCGACACGGGCGGCCGGAGCAGCCTCCACGGTGCCCCGGCCGCCCGTCGCCATGTTCAGCTCCCGGCAAGCCTTCGCGACGTCAGGCAAGCCTTCGTGAAGTCAGTGTTGCCAGCGTCAGATGGCCCGAGGAAGGGTCGAACGTGGACGGCGCTCGCGACGGATCGGCCGGCCACGGAAAGGCGCGTCGGACGGCGGATCTGGTAGGACTGGAATGGCGCGACAGAATCCGGCGCCGTCAGGGAGGGAAGTGTTGGCGATGGCCGACGACGAGCTGAGCGTCCTGGTGAAAAGCGCGAACTCGGCGATGATCCTCGTGACCGCCGCCTCCGATGGAGAACGTGCAGGCTGTCTGGTCGGCTTCCACGCCCAGTCGAGCATCACGCCACCCCKGTATTGTGTGTGGCTGTCGAAGGCGAACCACACCTACCGGGTCGCACTGCGCTCGACGCATTTTGGGCTGCATTTCCTCGCCGCGGACGACCATGCGACGGCGGAAGCTTTCGGATCGGTCAGCGGCGACGACACCGACAAGTTCGCCGGCCGGTCGGTGCTTGCTGGCCCCGGCGGTGTTCCCCTGCTGACCGACCTTCCCAACCGGCTGGTGGGCCGGCGGCTGTGCGCCCTGGACGACGGCGGGGACCACGTGTGCTTCACCCTCGAGCCTGTCGCCGCTTCCGCGCCCGAGCCGTTCACCCCGTTGCGCCTGTCCCAGGCGCTGGACATCGCGCCCGGCCATGACAACACCGAGCGCCCCGCCCCGCCGACCGAGCGGGCCGGCCGCGCGGCTGGCTGACCGCCAGCCAGCACGCCACCCGGTGTCCGCCGGCCCCGTTGCCCGCCAGCCGGGCCCGGGCGGCCGGCCCCGTCGGTGGTCAGTGGCCGGGGAGACGGACCACGCTGACGAAGAAGTCGTCGATGTGCCGGACGACGTCGACGAACCGCTCGAAGTCGACGGGCTTGGTGATGTAGGCGTTGGCGTGCAGGTCGTAGCTGCGCAGCACGTCCTCCTCGGCCTCGGACGTGGTCAGCACGACCACCGGAATGYGYCGCAGCKTGYYGTCSGMCTTGACCTCGGCCAGCACCTSSCGGCCGTCCTTGAGCGGRAGGTTCAGGTCGAGCAGGAYSAKGTCSGGCCGRGGGCTGSCGSTGTACTYRCCYTCRCCMCGCAGGAAGTGCAGCGCCTCCACGCCGTCGCCGACGACGTGCAGGTTGTTCTTGACCTTGTAGTCCGCGAATGCCTCCCGGGTCATCAGCACGTCGCCTGGGTCGTCTTCGACGAGGAGAACCTCGATCGGTACGACGGGTTCGGGAAGCGGGTTCGTCACGCTGCTCCTTCGTGTGCGGCGATCGGAGGCGCCATGGTGCCGGCGATCTGCGGGGTGGACACACCCGCCTCGCTCCTGGGAAGAGTCCAGCGGAAGGTCGTGCCGGAGTCCCTACCCGTATCCAACCAGATCGTCCCACCGTGAAACTCGATGATCTTCCGCACGAGCGCCAGGCCGATGCCGGTTCCCTCGTAGGTTTCCCGCCGGTGCAGCCGCTGAAAGATGACGAAGATTTTTTCGGCGTAGTCGGCCTCGATGCCGATGCCGTTGTCGGAACAGGACAGCTCCCAGGTGTCGCCCTGTTCGGTGACGCCGATGTGGATCTGGGGCGTGTCCGGCCCCTGGAACTTGATCGCGTTGCCGATCAGGTTCTGGAACACGGCCGCGAGCAGCGTCGGGTCTCCGGTGACGGTCGGCAGCTCGTCGGAGGTGATCTCGGCCTCGGACGCCTCGATCGACGTGCCCAGCGACAGCTTGGCCCTGGCCAGCACCTCGCCGAGGTCGACCGGCACGAACGCGTCGGTGGTCCGCCCGACCCGGGAGAACGCCAGCAGGTCGTTGATGAGCTTCTGCATCCGCTTGGCGCCGTCGACCGCGAAGTCGATGTACTGCTGGCCGCGCTCGTCGAGCTGGTCGCCGTACCGCCGCTCCAGCAGCTGGCAGAAGCTGGCCACCTTGCGCAGCGGTTCCTGCAGGTCATGGGAGGCGACGTAGGCGAACTGCTCGAGGTCTCGGTTGGAGCGGCGTAGCGCGTCGGCCTGCTCCTCCAGCTTGGCCGCGGCCTCCCAGACCGTGCCCAGTTCGTGGACGAGCTGTAGCCGCATGTTCTCGACGTGATCGGCCAGCTCGGCGATGTCCGGCGGGCCGACCGGGGCCACCGCGTGGTCGAGCTTCCCGCCGGCGACGGTGCGAGCGTCCTGGCCGATCCGCCCGAGCGGCCCGGTCACCCAGACCCGCAGCGCGCGGCCGATGCCCGCCATCAGGGCCGCGAAGGCGACCCCGACGATGATCAGGATCACGACGAGCTGGCGCAACGTGGCCGACACCCGGTCGCGGGCGGCCACCGCCTGGGCCGTCAGGTCGGCGTCGAGGCGGTCGTCGGCGACTCGGATCTTGTCGAACACCGGCCTGCCGGCGGTCTCCGGGTCGACGGAACGAGCGGTGGCCACGTCGCCGCGCCGGGCCGCCGCCACCACCGGGTCGGCGTACAGCCGGTGCCAGTCGGCGATCCGGGCCCGCAGCGCGCCGAGGTCGTCGGCGAGGCCGGGCCGGCCGCCGACGACCTGGTCGAGCCGGGTGAGGTGGGTGTCCAGGTCTCGGCCGCCGTCGTCATACGGCTTGAGTGAGGCGGCCTTGCCGGTGAGGATGAAGCCGCGCAGGCCGGTCTCCTGGTTGACCAGGCTGGTCATGACCTGGGCGGCCCGGGTCCGTGCCGGCGAGAGGATGTCGGTCCGCTCGTGGATCGACCGCTCCAGCTGGACCAGGCTGGCCGTGATCAGGCCGACGCCGGTAAGCAGGACGATCGATGCCACGGTGAGCGCCGCCGTCAGCCGGCGTCGCAGCGGCCACGATCGGGCCCTCGCCCGGAGCCGCTCGCCCCGGCCGGGTCCGACCAGGTCCGGCGTGCCAGCCTGGTCCGGCGTGGGAGCGTTCTCCGGGGGAGGACTCGCCGTCGCGGTACTAGCCACCTCCGTCATGGGGTCGGGCCTCTCAGGAGGAGTAGCGCGACGTCGTCGGTGAGTGGTCCGCCGTTGCGTCGTTCGATGTGGTCGATGAGGACGT
>NZ_MBLN01000005.1:0-23984 GCF_001854645.1 Pseudofrankia sp. EUN1h
CGTGCTCACCGACCTGCGCAACCGGGGCGTCGGCGACGTGTTCTTCCTCGTCTGCGACGGGCTGAAAGGGCTGCCCGAGGTCGTCGAGAACGTCTGGCCCGCCACCACCGTCCAAACCTGCATCATTCATCTGATCCGCAACACCTTCCGCCTGACCTCCAGGCGCGACCACGACGCCATCAAACGCGACCTGCGGCCTATCTACACCGCTCCGACCCCGCAAGCCGCGGCCGTCGCGCTCGACGAGTTCGAGGAAACCTGGGGAAAGCAGTACCGCGCGGTGATCCGGCTGTGGCGGAACGCCTGGGAGGAGTTCATACCGTTCCTCGACTACGACGCCGAGATACGGCGGGTCCTGTGCTCCACAAACGCCATCGAGTCGCTGAACGCCCGCTACCGCCGCGCGGTCCGCGCCCGCGGGCATTTCCCGTCAGACCAGGCCGCGCTGAAATGCCTGTACCTTGTCACCCGCAGCCTGGACCCGACCGGGACCGGCCGCGCCCGGTGGGCAGTCCGCTGGAAGCCCGTGATCGACGCCATGGCGATCACTTTCCGTGACCGCTGGCCGTCCGCCGAGACCTACTGATCAAAACTGCCGGAAACACCGGTCACGGGATACTCCCGCCGAACGCTGAGTCGATCTCGGCGTGCCGTCAGAGCTGCGGCGACGAGTATTCCGTCCGGCCGCAGTGAGTTTCCTTCGACCGGTCCGCCGCGTTAGGCGAGGCCGTCTTTGGATGGTTGCTCGCCGAGTTCCGTCCGGCCGATGACCGGCTGGGAGCCCCTGATCCGGGGGTCGGCGGGGTCGGTGGCGGACGTGCCCTTCTGGGCAGTGGTGGGGACCTGATGGCGCTCGCGACAGGGCCGGCGAGTCGCGGACGGGGCCGGCATGTCCGCGGGCGTRCTGCGGGAGGCATCCCCTCAGTCGGCGGACGCGGGTGGGCCGGCTTGGGTGCACCGGCGGTCGGTTCCGTTTGTCGTGGGCTGGGTGGATTCACGGCGAACGAGGGTGGCGGAGGTGGGTGTGTGCCAGGGGGCCGGTGGCCGGTCCTCTAGTTGGGCGAGGGCGAAGTTGGCGAATGCGCGGCCGAGGGCCGTCGCGTCGAAGTGGACGGTCGACAAGGCCGGGACGAACAGTCGACCTATCGGGGCGTCGTCGTGGCCGATGACCGCGAGCTCTCCGGGCACCTGGATGCCTTGCCGGATCGCGGCCCCGACGACGGCTGCGGCGACCTCGTCGTTGAAGGCGACGACGCCGGTCACGCCGGCGGCGTGCCAGTCGCGGACAGCGCGGCTGGCGGAGCCCTCGCGGTCATCGATGAATCGGAGGTGCAGAGGCGGTAGGCCGAAGGATTCGGCCTGGTCGCGGGCGGCGCGGTGGCGTGCCTCGACCAGGGAGCGCTCATTCGGTTCGTCGAAGGCGGCGTAGACCATGGTCAGGAACCCCTGTTGCTGCAGGTGGCTCACCTGCAGCCTCGGCCCGACGCTTACCAGCATGGAGAGGTCGAGGGGATCGCGGCCGGCGGGGTCGGGAAAGATCCGCCGGATTCCGCAGCTGTGCATCGAGGCGAGATCGTCGGGGCTGAAGGGTGCCATGCCGATGACGATCTCCGGGTTCAGCGACTCCCATAGCGGCCTGGCTGCCCCGGTGGGTTGATGGGTGTAGGTGACCAGGGAATGGGCGTAGGTGACGAGGGAGTAGCCGGCCTCGTGTAGCACCTGTGAGGCCTCGTCGAGGTAGGCACGGAAGCCGAAGTTGACGGGCCAGCCTGGAAGTACCAGCAGGACGATCCGGCTGCGGCCGGTGGCCAGCGCCTGGGCGGTGCCGTTCGGACGATAGCCGAGGCGCCGCGCGGCCTCGAACACGCGTTCCTGGGTGCTGGTGGAGATGCTCTGTCGGCGGGTGGTGCTCATGACGAAACCGACCGTCGCGCGGGAGACCCCTGCCTCCCGGGCGACGTCCGAGGCCGTGACGCGCCGCCCCGCCGCCTCTGACACAACGCCCCGATCACATCGAGTAGCAAAAGGCGGTACTTGCCCGCTCTAGTGGCGACATGCTAACTTCCGCCCCACGATTTAGCGCGCGCTAGTGCCGTGCCGCACCCGCTGGTCGGCGCGGGTACCGCGACGGTTCGAGTCGTTGAGGATGGAGGGGTACCTGCCACGTCCCTGGCAAGCCGCCTTCATCACGCCGCCGTCGCGGGCCGCGCGGACGAGTCCGGTTCCGTCGCCTCATCTGCGGCGCGAGTTCACCGTCGGCCGCGGGCGTCCGCAGGCGACGCCGCACGTCACCGCGCTGGGGCTGATCGAGGCGCACCTGAATGGCACCCGGGTGGGTGATGAGGTGCTGGTGCCCGGGTGGACGTCGTACCAGGCACGGGAAACCGACCTGGCCGCGGTGCTGAAATCTCAGTCCGGCCCRCAGCGAGAGCCGGCGAAAGCCGCCCTAATTACGGGTGACGCTTCCGCGGCGTCCTTCACGCCTTCCTGTCTGACGCGGTCAGGCAGCTTCCCCCTCACTGAGAAGGCTCACATTATGAAACGTTCCAATCATCGGGTTAGCGACAAGGTTGCCGGCCGGAGTACTCGACGGAAGCCCCGCGGGACGAGGTGTGCCGTGGGCCTCGTCGCGGTGATGGCCGGGGGCCTCCTCGTGGCGTGCGGGTCCTCGTCGCCAACGTCTCTCTCGGCCTGTTCGAGCCAGGGGTCAACTGCCGTGACGGCGCGCTCCGTCGCGGCGGTTGCGCCCACGCCGGCGGACGACGGAGCGACCTTATCCACCGACTTCGCCACCGCTGATGGCGCCATCGATCCGGACCAGCTCCTGAACGTCGCTGAGGGCGGGTATGGCCCCATGCAGAACCAGCACTGGTTCGCGCAGCAGGCAGGCCAGCTGTCCAGTATGGGTGTTCGGCAGGTCCGCCTCGACCATGTCTTCGACGACGGCTATTACCACGTTGTGCACAAGGACGCATCCGGTGCGATCACCTACGACTTCAGCTACCTCGACAAGGTACTGCTGCCGCTGGCCCACAACGGTTTGGATCCGTTCATTTCGCTGTCCTACACCCCCAAGGCGTTAGGCCCGGTCGTGTTTGGACCGCCGGACTCGGACAAGGCCTGGGCAGACGCCGTCACCGCCATGGTCCGGCACTACCGAACGCTCGGCTACAGCGGCTGGACCTGGGAGATCTGGAACGAACCCGACGGCGAGTTCTGGAACGGCACCGTCGAACAGTACGAGTCGATGTACGCCGCGGCAGCCACCGCGGTCAAGGCCGCCGACCCCACGGCCCTCGTCGGCGGCGACGGCGCAGCATCCCTTGCATTTCTCCCGAAAAACATTCCGTTCAACGCGGCTTTCCTGAGCTGGCTGCAGGCGAACCCCCGGATACCGATGGACTTCTTCTCCTACCACCAGTACCTGACCGACGACTTCAACACACCCGGAGACTTCCGCGGCACCGCCGGCGTGTCAGCCGCCACCGCACGGCAAATGATCGACACCGCCGGGCGCGGCTCGGCCAAGCTCTATCTCACCGAGTGGAATGCTAATTCGGACAACGTGGACGCTGGCACGGGCGGCGACGCTAACGGCGGCAGCGGTGGCGCATCGGATGTCGCCAAGCAACTCAGCTCGGCCGTTGGCTCCGACCTCGACAAAATCTACTATTTCAGCGCCATGGAAGGAGGAAAACCGGCCGTCGAGTTCAGCGGAGATCTCGGGCTGCTCACCGACACCGGGCACCGCAAGGCGGCGGCCAACGTCTTCCAGATGTACTCCCAACTCGCCGGATCCCGACTGACCACGACCGTCACCGGACCCGGCGTCAGCACGAACGACGTCAACGGCCTGGCCAGCAAGAACTCGACCACAGGCGAGATGACACTGCTGCTGTGGAACAACACGGCGGCTGCGACCACGATGAAGCTTTCACTCGGCCAGCTGCCCTACGCCCAAACCGCTTTCTCCGTGACCCAGACCCGGGTCAGCAAGACCGAGGGCAACTACTACACGAGCGTCAAAGGTGCGCGCCCGGCCGCATCCGAAAACGCCCCCGTTGTCGCCGCGACGGTGCAGCCGGCCGCCACGTCCTACCAAGCTGTGATCGCCTTGGCGGACCACAGCGTCACCCTGCTGCGCCTCGCTCCCACCACCCAACCCCCCGGGACCGTCGCGACCTCCCCGCAACCGGTCGTCACCGACCTCGCCGCCGCCGCGTCAGGAGCGACCACCACCGCCAGCAGCTCGGTGAAGGACCCGAAGCACGGCTGGGACCTGACCTTCGCCGTGGACGGCCAGCGGCACAGCTTCGACGGTGACGGCGCTGGCGGCCCGAACGAAGGCTGGAGCTCTGCCACCCACACCACACCCAACGCCGGCGAATACATCCAGAGCGATTTCGGCGCGACCAAACCAGTCGACACCGTCACGCTCTGGCCTCGTGACACTTACGCGCACAACGGCGCGGGTTTCCCCACCGCCTTCACGATCGCCGGCTCTTCCGATGATCAGTCTTGGAATACCCTCTACAAGACAGGCAATTACAACGACGGCAAGCCCGTCGACGGCCCCCAGACCTTCGACGTCGCTCCCGGCTCCTACCGCTACCTACGGGTTTCCGCGACTCGGCTGGGCGCGGTCACTAACGAGAATGGCACCACGGACTACGGCTTCCAGCTGGCCGAACTCGAAGCGACACACAACGGCCTTCCCGCCGCAGGATTCGAGAACACGACCAGCCCATGGACAACCGACGGCCACGTCGCCATTACCCACGACACGGTCTTCTCAGGAAACGGCGCGCTCGAACTAGACGGCACCTGCAGCGGCATCCGCTACACCGCGACCGGACTGACGCCGAACACCAAATACACCTTCGGCGGCTATATCAAGAGGGGCTCCGCCGACGTCCGTGCATCTCTCGGCGTCAAAGACTTCGGCGGAACGCCACTGCACAGCACCGTCGACTCAACTGCCTGGGCGGCAACCTGGGTCACCTTCACCACAGGCGCCAACACCACCAAGGCCACCGTCTACCTCAACAAAAACCAGGGCGGCGGACCCCTGCAGGCCGACGACTTCACCCTCCAAGCCGGATAGGCACCAAACGACCACCCCGAATCCGCTGGAATGAGGTGCCAACGACGCACCATCCAACCCTGCCGACCAGGCCGGTAGCACCGCACCGCGGACGAGAATCCCAGCCCGAGTTCGAAGTCGGGCTCTGCCCGGCGGGTCGGGCGACCAGGTTGGCGTGAACCGGTGTCGACTGCAGGCATGAGAGGGCCACCGGTGATTCTCGAATCACCGGTGGCCCTCTGCCGAACAGCCATCGACCGGGCGCGAATCCGGACGGACACCGGGTTCCGCTCGGCGGCGACCCATCGCGGCGCCGCGTGAGCCGCCATGTAGGTCCGCAATCGAGCCGACATGAACGACGAAGCCGATCGAGACGGAACCGCGTGCGAGGCCTACGGTGCCGCCGGGTTGGCCCGACCGTCGAGCGCGGTGTGAGTGTCAGCGCGTAGCTGAGTGACCAGGCTGCGAGCAGTGCCGGTGCCGACGGCTAGCCGCCTACGCAGCGTTTCCGCGGCGATCGGACGTTGGTGCTCCTGCCAATGCAGCACATCCTCGGCACGGGCACGGTGCAGTAGATCCTGCCTGCGCGCCTCGCGTGCGGCCTCCCGCGACAGACCCACGACTGTCGTCTCGTCGGGCATGACCCCGACAGCGGACGCGGATGCCAGCTGCTGACGGGGGGTCCCCGTCGGAGGTGCGCTATCGGAAGCCCACGATTCGGCCGGATGCCGGTCGGCTGCTGTGGCTTGCATGGCATGCAGCATGCTCGGTCCGACCTCGGCCCAGCCGATAAGTAGCAACGGTCCGACGGCGTCGAAGGCTGCTTTGCCATAGCGGCCGGTGATCAGGGGTTCCGCGATGTTCAGGGCGAGCGTTACCATGCTCGCGAAGATGAGGAGCTTTCGCGCCGAGCGCAGCACTTCCACCGAGCCGCCGTTCACAGCGAGTTGCCGACTGCCGAGCAGCAGACCTACGACCGACAGATCGACCGCGGGCGCGACGAGCGGCGCAACCCAGATCGGCACACCGAGGCGTAGCCCGAGCGCGAAGACATTCCCGAAGCCGAAGCAGAACGTCAGCGCGACGACCACGCCGACGATCACGGTGACGAGACGGGCCGAAGCATCCGGAACCGCCAGGTCTACGGAACGCTTGTTCGATTCGGTAGATGATGTGGAGGTCGGCGCGGTCACTGGACATCGTCCCTGGCCAAGGCCCGGGTAGCGACCGGCCGGACGGTAATTTCAGGGCCAGCAACCAAGATCAATCGGTTCGGATGCTGGTACACATGGTCCACCACGCTCCGTAGTTGGCGTCTGACCTGGGTCAATAGGTTGGAGCTATCGGTCCGAGCGCTCGGAGGTTGGCTGAACGAGCAGGTAGACGGCCCAGTTCCCCGGTTCGTACGGAAAGATGGTCCCCGGCCTTCAGCTCCCGGATGGCTGCTGTGAGTGATATCCGGTTACGTACTGCGCTTGAGCACCTCCGTGCCGCAAGAGGCGGCGACCGCGCACGCCGGCCACCGAGGCAGAGCTGGTCCCAGTCGTGTGACGGTGTCCCGGTCAGAGATCGGACCAGCATGTTATGCAGTCGATTCGACGCTGTGCGGTGCGTCTGTCCCGAGCCGCCGCGACGGAGGATGCGACAGATCTCGATCAGGCGTCGGCGCGTCATTTGACCCGGTCGAGGCCGACCTGATGTGGCTGGAGAAGAGGTGCAGGCCACTGGCGCGTCATGGCAGGCCCGCTCTTCGTCTCATCTCAGAGATGGGTCCGTACCGGGGAGAGCGTGAGGGGTACCAGGCTGGCGTTTGACGGTCACCGAAGACGGCGGCCATCGCTGCCTGCCGCGCCTGGCCGCGGAAGGCGCGGCTCGACCATCCGCGAGCGGATGGTCGAGCCGCGCGCGGCCCTCAGAGGCCGATCTCGATCGACAGCTCGGCCTTGTTCGAGTACTGGTTCGGCCCGAAGGAGTCCGTGCACTGGACCGCGAAGGTCGACTTGCCCGGCTCGGTCGGGGTTCCCAGGAGTTGGCCGTCCCCGTCGAGGCGGATGCCGGCGGGCAGCGCGCCGCTCAGGACCTCGAAGTTCTTCAGCGGGTAGTTGTATGTCTTCTCCCCGCCACTGGCCGCGATCTTCGCCTTGTACTCCTTCCCGACGTTGCCCGTGGGAAGCTTCTGTCGGTTGGAGATCGACGGCGCCGGGGTCAGCGCCGCGACGATGACCATCATGGTCGACGTCCACATCGCCGCAGTGTCGACACCGGCGACCAGGCCGACCCGGTGCTTGTAGTACCGGTCTCCGTCACCGACCTTGAACCGGACGGCCTGGAAGATGGAGGGCACGGCGGACAGCTGGATGGCCGCTGCCGAGTAGGCATTTACCCCATCGTCGTGGATGGCCATGCCGGCGAAGACCATGTAGCACCCGGCGAGGTAACCGACGGCTACCGGCCCGGTCTGGACGTTGCCGGCGTTCTTGAAGAACGCGGTGTTGCTCTGGCCGCTGAGGTCGACCGCGATCATGCTGGCGTTCAGGAAAACCATACCCACCGAGACGAGGAACGAGTAGGTCCAGCCGTTGACGGTCTTGTCCTCGCGCTGCCAGGTCGAGCCGGTGACCGGTGGGCACGAGGTCAGCGCGCTGAACATCAGCGTGTCGAGGATCGTCGCGCCGATGGCGCAGACCAGGCGTGTCCCCTTGTCTCCTTGCTCCTCCCCAAAGGCGGCCGAGATGTCACCGTAGGCCTCGGGGAAGCTCGCGAAGAGCCCCGAGAACCCGGCGACGCCCTGCAGCACCTTCATCGCAAAGGCGACGCCCGCCGGGTCGGGCGCGAGCTGGTGGGACGGGTCGTAGGAGGAGTGCCAGGGCGGCGCCGGGATCGCCGGGAAACCGTCCGGGAACGGGACTGTGTCAACGCCGAACGCGAGCTTGTGGCTTGTGCTGGTGACGAAGCCGGCGAGGAGGAAACCGAGGCCACCGACCGTCAGGTTCTCGGGATTCTTGATGCCGTTCTGGGTCTGGATCCAACGGTAGAACGTGTTGACGGGGCCAAGTGGCAGCTCGTGGTTGAGCAGGCCCTGGAGGCCGGCAGCGACGGTCTCGACCAGCGTTACGGCCGACTTGTGGATCAGGTCGAGGGCCCGCAGCGCTGCATGGGTCAGACGCTCGAGGATCTCGATGAGCGCGACCATCGACGCCTTGGACGCTCCGGCCGGGTCGTCAGGGCTGACAACCTTCGTGACGACCACTTCCAGGTCGCCAAGGATCTCCAGGAACGTCGGGCCGATGTCGGCCTCGGTGAGCTTCCGCATGAACGACTCCCAGGCGGCGGGGATCGGCGACCCGGAGAGCACCGTCAGGCCGGCCGCGTCGGCGTCGGCGAAGGCCTTCAGCGCCGGGGCGCTCAGCGCCTGGTTGAGCAGCCAGTTGGCCTGTGGGTCGTCGCGTAGCGCCGACTCGGTCAGGCTGTGACCGGCCGCGTCGGTCAGCGCCGGGATCTGGTTGGCGGCATCGCCCAGCGGGCGCCCCGCGTACTGCTTCTTGAGGTCGTTGAAGTGGTCCTTGACCTGCTTTTCCTTGCTGGCGAACCAGCCGTCCGCGACGTGACCGAAGTGCGCCACGGTGGCGGCGCCATAGCTCAGAATGGTGCCCGCACMGTCCTGGAGCGCCTTCTTGGTGTCCCAGATGTCCTTGAAGTTGAAGAGCGCCTTCAGCCAGTCGACGACCTCGCCGATGGTGTCGACGCCACGGCGGAACAGCGCCTCGACGGCGCGCACCGCGGACTCGACGGTGTCGATGACGAGGTCGAGGAGCTCGACGACCGCATCGCCTATCTTGATGAAGATCTTCGTGATCGCGCCGACGAGGACGTCCACAACCTGGATCGTGCCGTTCTTGATTCCCTGCCAGACGTCTCCGGACCAGTTGGCAAAGTCTGTCCAGACCCCGCCATAGTTTGGCAGGTCTCTGATCGCGTCCAGATACGCCGTGAAATCCTCAGGCCTGTCGAACTCGTGGTACCCCGCCCGCCCGCCACCGAGTGCGCCGCCGGCCGCGAAACCGTGGATCTCCCGCGCGGGGCCGGTACCGACATCCACCCGCGAGCGCAGTGCAGCGCCCTCCGCGCGCCGGAAGATGTTCCGACAGCCGTTCACGATAACGGGGACCAGATCGCCGTTCTTCACGATCTTGGCGGCCCTGAGTGCGGCCTCGGTGAACAGGCCATTCTGGGAGTGCAGCGTCCCGGTTCCCGCGAGGTAGTCGTGGACTCCCGTGGCGGGCTGGATGACCGCGCCGTTCGCGAGGCCGGCCGCGTCGACCCGCAGGGTCGCGGGCAGCAGGCTGTCCGCGGGGGTCGCGATGACGACCCGGCCCAGCGCGTTGGTCACCAGCGCGGCACTGTGCCCGGGCCCGACCAGGCAGGAGGCCCCCGCCACCTGGATCTCGGTGAGCGTGCTCGCGGACACGCTCACCGGCAGACCCGCCATGGGCTTGCCGCGCCGGTCCAGGATCGTGACCGAGCTGAGGTAGCTGGTCGTCCGGTGCGGGTCGCCCCCGGCGGGCAGCCGGATCTTGTCCCGTGACCACCGCGCCGAGGTGATGTCCTGGGTGTAGAAGCTGTGCAGCTCGTCGGCCTCCGTGGTTCCGGACCGCTTCACCAGCTGGGAGGGCAGCGTGTCCGGGAACGGGTCCAGTGTGTAGGCGGCGACGTGCGGGACGAGCCCCACGCAGGCGGCCACCTTCTTGCCGGTCGTCGTCACCGAAGCGGCCCAGACCGGTCCGCCGAGGATGTCCCAGGAGACCTGATGGAGAACCTTCAGTGTCTGCGCGCTGTCCAGCCCGTAGATATGCGCCATCCTGTTGGCGTCGACCCAGCAGTCCGCCGCCGCGAAACCCAGACCCGGCGTTTTTGTTTCATGTTTGCTGGAACTCACCTTGTGGTAAGTGACCAGATTCCCGGCGGTGTCGAGGTACACACAGTCGATCTCTGGATCGCTGTTGTCATACGACCGGTACACCCCGACGATCTGGGCCAGGTTCGTCGCGATCGTCACGGGGGCGTCCTTGCTCCCGGGGATGAACCGCACCAGCTGGTTGCCGTTGACGCGCAGGTAACAGATGGGCGACCAGTCCGGCCGCAGGATCCAGCCGGCCGCCAGCTCGTTGACCTGCCAGCCGACCGGCAGCTGCTGGCCGGGCGGCCTGAGCTGGAAGCGCAGGTTGGGCGCCGGGACGTAGTCCCTCGGTATGACCGCCTGGATCGCCACGACACGGCGCGACAGCGACTCGTAGCCGGTGATCCACGGAACGCGGGTGTCGTCGTAGTACACCGACAGCTGACTGAGCGGGAAGACCCCGGGCGCGAGGAACTGGACGCTGTCGGGAACGGCCTTCCAGGTGCAGGTCGTCTTCCCGGCGGTCGTGGTCGCGGTCAGCTGGAGCGCCGACGTCTGGACGAGCTCGTAGGCGCCGGTGTAGACAGCCCAGACCGTGAGGTCACGTGGGTGGACCACCACGACGACCTCTCTGGCTTCCAGGGGTTCGGTCCCGCCGCCGGTGACCAGCTCCTGCTGCCACCCGGTCTCGGTGTCCCCCCGCCGCAGATAGGTCAGCCGACCCCTGCTGTCGACGACCAGTGCCTCCTCCTTGCCGTCGAGGAACGGGTTCGCGAACGGCGCGATCTTGCCGGCGAACGTGCCGGGAACCTTGGAAGGGCCGACGTCGAGGCCGCCCGCCCTGACCGCGTCCTGCATCAGCGGGCTGGAGACGCGGGTGGATCCGGGTCCGTCGAGCGCGCTGGTCGGCGAGTCGCCCAGACCAGTCGGGGCGCCCGGGCCAACGCGGCGGCCGGACGAGCGGAGGCCGGCTGGATGCGAAACGGGTTCGTGAGTGCTCACGGGTGGACCGCCTTGTCGCGGAGTACTGAGCGGCGCGCGATATCACGCGGACGCACATGAAACGAACGTAAAACAACGGTCATCGGCGACCGCCCGGCCGCCGCTTCACGTGACCACCCCACCTCACCGGGAGACACGTGGCACACCGACACTGTGGAGCCCTACCGATCGGAGTCACCGCCACAATCGGCGGACGAGCGGCAAAATCTCGCGGACAACAGAAGAAAATCATGCGGACAGAGATATCAAAAAGCGTTTGGATAATGAGATATGCATACAGCGCCGTATACGACGTTACTCGGGTTGCGGATGCCGAGCAAGAGGCGATTAGCCCAGACCTTTCGTGTGTCGACTGCGGGCAGCCATGGGCTGGCTTGTTCCCTTGTTGATGTGGAGTTTGGCGGTCTGGCCTGGTGTAGCCGCGGGTACCGCGCAGTCGTCCGGGGAGCAGGCGCCCGGTCCGCCTCCGGGGCGGGGCTTACCCTCGGCGGCGTCTGCCAGCCGCCAAGCCGCTGCGCCGCCGGCCGACCGGGAGCCCGACCGAGGCGGTTCCCACGTTCACCCATGTTTCATTTGTCGGAGAAGAAGCCCGCCTGCGTCCCAGCGGATTCGCCACCGGTACGCCGCGGACTTTCCCGGTGACCTTCGGATCTGCCAGTGCAGGACGTCCTCGGCGCGGGCGCGGTACAGCCGGTCCTGCCTGCGTGCTCCGCGAGCGGCCTCGCGCGACAGCGGGCCCTCGACTGTGACCCCGCCGCGTATCGGCTCGGCTGCCGTCGCGGGTGCCCGCTCGCGGCGATTGGCCTGTGCCAGCGGCGGGCTGTCGGCTGGGCGCTGTGGTTCGCATGGCGTAGAGGAGGTCTGGGGCGACTTCGGACCAGCCGATGAGGAGTAGCGGTCCGACGGCGTCGAACGCCGCTTTGCCGTAACGGCCGGTGATCAGGGGGTTCCGCGGTGTTCAGCGCGAGCGTCACCAGGCTCGCGAAGATGAGGCGCCTCCGCGCCGAGCGCAACACTTCCACCGGCCCACGACCACGGCTTCCAGACGGGCCGACACGTCCGGAACCGCCAGAGATTCGGAACGAGTGTTCGACTCGACGGATGATGTAGAGGTCGGCGCGGTCACTGGTCATCGTTCCTGGCCAGGGCCCGGGTAGCGACCGGTCGGACAGTGATTTCAGGGCCAGCAACCAAGATCAATCGGTTCGGATGCTGGTACACAGGGTCCACCAGTCGTCCGATGGTAGGCGTCACATGCCGCCTGACTTGGCCGTTCGGTGGTTCACACGTCCAGACCTTTGATCTTAGTAACAAAAGCGTAGAGTCCCGACGCTCTGACCGAGCATCGTTACAAGATCGGCGACAGCGGCAAATGCTCATCAGGCGCGACGTGGGGTTGGCCCCACCTGATCTGGCCGGGAGCCCTTGGGGCCGGCAGTTCAACCTGATTAGGCTCGGACTCCTCGGATGCGGAGGTCTACGGCCGGGCGAAACGGGGCGTGGCCTACACCTACGAAGGGAAACGGGCGGGGCGGCCGCTTTTGGCGAGCTGGGCACGCACCGGGCTGCTCCTGGCCGCGGACCTGCTCGCCGGAGACCAGGGCGTCCTGCCGCGCTGCGCCGCCCTGCCGGCCCGGGCACTGGCCAACCTGCCCGCCGCGGTCTGCGCCCCGCCGCTGGTCCGGGCGGACTCCGGGTTCTTCACCGGCGAACTGGCCCGCGCCGCGGTGGCCGCCGACGCGGACTTCGCGATCGCCGCGCCGCGGAACGCCGCGCTGTGGCGGGCCTATGCCGCCGTGCCCGAGACCGCCTGGACCGACGCCCCCAGGCGGGGCCGACCAGGGTGCCGGACACGGAAGACCCAACGTAGTACGCGAACGGGTACAGGGAAGCAGTCTGCCCGGATGCCACGCCTCCGGTGCGGGCGGGCCCGGAAAATTCGGCCGTGGGGTGAATCTTTTCCGGCCCGGGGACGCGACAGTTGGGGCATGGACAGCGGCCCGAGCGACGAGATGTTGCTTCTCGCCGTCGCCGAACGCGACACGGGCGCTTTCCGCACGCTGTATGAACGCCACGCCGGCTGGCTCGCGATCCGGCTCGCCCGGAGGTGCAACGACCGCGACCTCGTGGCGGACGCGATTCAGGACACGTTCGTCGCCGTCTGGCAGAGACCGCGGGGCTTTCGCGGCGACGGCGACATCGCGGCATGGCTGTGGGGGATCGCGATCCGCCGGCTGGTGAGCCGCCTGCGGACCCGAAGCAGCGTCGCCGCCGTGTTCGAGAACGCCGGAACCGCGCCGGCGGCGGAAGACCAGGTGCTGCTGTCGGTCGAGTACGGCGACATCGGCCAGGCGCTGGCCCGGCTGTCGCCGGAGATGCGCGCCGTCATCCAGGCCGTCGTGCTGGACGGCCTGTCCGCCAAAGAAGCGGCGCAGCTGTTGCACGTACCGGTGAGCAGCGTGAAAACCAGGCTCTACCGGGCCAAGGCGCACCTGCGGGCCGCCTTAGCGGAGGGACCGTCATGACCGGCTGGCACCTCGACGACGCCATGTTGCGCCGCTACGTCGAACGGACCGATTCGCTGGCCGAAGGGGCCTCAGTCGAGCAGCACCTGCTGTCCTGCGAGCAGTGCCGGRCGCGGGTCAACCCCGCGGTCGACGTGATCGACCTGGCCGCGGTGTGGGACCGCACGCGGGACGCCGTAGAAGTGCCGCGGCCGTCGGTGTTCGAGCGGCTGCTGCGCGTCGCCGGCCTTCCCGCCCACGAGGCGCGGCTGGTCGCGGTGGCCAGCGCCTTCCGCGGCGTGTGGCTGGTCGGCGTGGCCGCGGTCCTCGCGTTCGCCGCGCTCGCGGCGGCGGTCGGACACGCCCGCGGGCTATGGCTGTTCCTGGCCGTGGCGCCGGTCGTGCCCTGCCTGGTGGTCGCGTCCAGCTATGACCCGTGGATGGACCCGGCGCTCGAACCGGAACTCGTCACGCCCTATCCGGCGCTCCGGCTGATCCTGCTGCGCACGATCGCGGTTCTCGCGCTCGCGTTGCCGACGGTGCTGCTCCTCGGGCTGTTCGTACCCGGCGAGACGGCGTTCGCCTGGCTGCTGCCGGCGGTCGGCTTCGTCGCGGTGGTCCTGGCCGCGTCGACCTGGGTCAGCCCGCTGCGCGCGGCCATCACAGTCAGCTCCATCTGGCTCGCGGTGGTCTGGCTGCTGGCGGTGCGGTCCGGTTCGCCAGGCGCGGTGCTCCAGGGCCGGGCGCAGGCGGGCTTCCTGGCGCTGGCGGCGGCTTCGTTCGCGATTTTCCTGCTGCGCCGGCGCCGGGTGCGCCAGCTTCGAGTGTGGAGGTAGCGATGGTGACCGCTTCGATCAGCCTGCGTGAGGTCGGGCGCAGGTTCGGCGCCACCCAGGCGCTGGTCGGCGTCGACCTGGGCCTGAAACCCGGTGTGACTGGACTGCTCGGCCCCAACGGCGCCGGCAAGACCACGCTGCTGCGCCTGCTGGCCACCGCGCTGCCCCCCACTCGGGGACGGGTGAGCGTGCTGGGCCTGGATCCGGAGGTGCCGGCCGAACGGACCGGCATCCGCCGCCAGCTCGGCTACCTGCCGCAAGAGCTCGGCTTCCCGCGTGGGTTCACTGCCTTCGCGTTCGTGGACTACATCGCGATGCTCAAGGAGTGGACCGAGCCGGCGGCGCGGCACGCGGAAGTGCGCCGCGTGCTCGGCCTGGTGGGGCTGTCTGACCTCGGCCCGAAGCGGATCCGGGCCATGTCCGGCGGCCAGCGGCGGCGGGTCGCGCTCGCCCAGGCGCTGCTCGGCTCGCCGCCGGTGCTGATCCTGGACGAGCCGACCACCGGCGTCGACCCGGAGCAGCGGGTGACGCTGCGGACCGTGCTCGCGGAGATCGCGCGCACGTCGATCGTGGTGCTGTCCACCCACCAGACCGAGGACGTCGCGGCCCTGTGCGAGCGCGTGATCGTGCTGGACCGCGGCCGGGTCCGCTATGACGGCCCGGTCACCGACCTGGTCGGCCAGGCAGCCGGGCGGGTCTGGCTGGCCGACGAACCGGACCCGGCAGCACGTGTCTCCTGGCGGACCGGCACCGGCCGGTACCGCAACGTCGGCGCCCACGTGCGTGACGGCGTCGAACACGTCGAACCGTCCCTCGAAGACGCGTACCTGCTGCTGCGCGGCGAACTGCCGGAGGCCACGGCGGCCGAGGAGGTGGCGTCGTGACCGCGACGCTCGCGCCCACCCGGCCCGAAGCCCCGGCCGCCCGGACCACCTTCGTCGCGCTCGCCGCCCGGGAGCTGCGTCGATTCGTCGTCAAGCCGGTCTTCCTGTTCGCCGTCGTGCTGACCGCGTGGACGACGTGGGGCAACTCGAGCGCGTCGGTCACCGAGATCAACGCCGTGAACTGGTACCCGGCGATCTTCCTCGGCGGCTTCGGCATGATGGCCACGTTCGGGCTGACCCAGTCCATGCGCACCAGCGAGCCGGTCGTCGGCGTCACCCCGACGACACTGCCAACGCGTACCGCCGCGATCTGCACGGTCGCGGTCGTGCCGTTCCTCTGCGGCGTGCTGACCCTGTTCGCGTTCCTGCATTTCCACCCGCTCGATGCCCGGGTGTACGGAGCATTCAGTCCACCGGCGCAGGTCGCCGTCCTCGTCGGGCAGATCGTCATTCCGGCGCTCGGCGGCCCGCTGCTCGGTGTCGCGCTCGGCCGCTGGATCCGCTTCCCCGGTGCCGCGTTCGTGGCGCTCCTGGTCATCTTCGGCTGGGTGAACCTGGCGACGGTCCCATCCCTGACGCATCCGGACTCGACGGCCTTCACCGCGCTGCGACTGTTCGCGCCGTTCACGCACTTCACCTACACCAACAACGGCGCCGAGATGACCACCTGGCGCGGATCCCCGTGGTTCTTCATCGGCTGGCAGCTCGCGCTGTGCGCGATCGCGGTGCTGGTGGCCCTGCTGCGCGGAGCCGAAGGCCGGGTACGGTCCCGGATCGTCCGTACCCTTTCGATCGTCCTGGGGCTGGCCGCAATCGTGCTCGTGCTGGCCGTCGGCGGCGGCTTCACCCACGCCGTCCACGCATGATGGTCCGGTCGATGYTGCGGGCCGGGGCGTGGCTGGCGGTCACCGGGGTCAGCGGCGCAGCGGTGGTGGTGGGCGGCTGCGGCGTCGCGTTCCCTGCGACCGCGACCGCGCTGTTCCCGATCGCTTTCACGCTGCTGGCCGCCGCAGCCGCGTTCGCCCTTGACGAGCCGGCCAGCCAGGTCGTCGACGTGGCACCGACCGGACCCGTCCGGCGCACCGGGATCCGCGCCCTGGCGCTGCTGGCCCCGCTCGCCGCCGGCGCGGTGCTGATGCTGGCCGGCGCGCAGCGCGGGCTGGCGCTGCCGTGGATGGCGACCGGGCTCGCGCTCGCCGGCAACGTGCTGCTGGGATTCGCCGTGGCGTGTGTGACTCGCACGCGTACCGGTGAACCGGGCGCGCCGGCCTCCGCCGCCGTCGTGCTGATCCTGATGGCGCCCACTCTCCTGCCGGCGGTGGGCCGCCGGGCAAGTACATTCCCGACATCCGGTGCCGACGGCCTGTCGTCGAACACCGTGTGGTGGACCGTCCTCGCGGTGTGCGTGGTGGCCGTCACTATCTCGATCGGTGGCCGAAAGCTGCCCTGGTGGATGACCAGGGCTCCGTACCCTCGGCTTCACCTTGGCCGGGGTCGCGGTCATAAATTCGTCCTGGCTGTGATCGTCCGGCGGCGAGCATGAGGCTCACCGCGGCGCCCGCGAGCGCGGAGGACTGGAGCACCGCCGGGCCACCGGATCGGACCGCCGTCCAGATCCGGCCGGTGAGACGCCTCACCGCGGCATTGTGGGCCGCGACGCTGCTGGCCGCGCTCGCCGTACTGGCCCTGACCCTCATCATCTGGGGCGACCTGAAGCTCAGCGACGGGATCTCGAGCCTGTATATCCCGGTGGCATCGACGAAGCACAGACCAAAGGGTGGCTCGGCGAAGTCGAGGGACTCCAACACGGCCTCGAAGCCGCAAAGACCAAACTCGCGGGCCCCGACCGAGCCACCCGCGCCGCGCAAGCGGCCACAACCAACCTCGGCATGCCAACAATCGCCACTTACAACGGGAAGTGAGACCGCCGAAAGTCAGACACCGACGAGCGCGAATCGGACAGAACGTCCCAAACTTTAGGCTACGTAGCATTGCGCTTGGCCTGGGCGAGCGCGCCCATCATTTCTCGCCGGAATGCGTGATAGTCGACTTCGATCGCGTGCCGGGGCGACGTATCGGACCGAGAATGCGCGTGCGCGACTTCGCGGCGGATGCGCGTATCGATGTCGGACGGGCGTCTCACCCGCCCGCTGATCTGCAGCGCCGCGAGGCGTGCCTGGTAGTCGGCGAGCTGCCAGATGCAGCCGATCGGCTGGAACAGGCCGATGAAGAAAAGGCTGGGTATCGTCGGATGCATCATCTTCAGATAGAGTGGCGGCGTCTTGGCCATGTCCCAGCCGGCGATCCGCTCGGACAGGAACGGGAAGCTCGTGCGAAAGCCGGTTCCCATGATGATGACGTCGAATTCTTCCTGTGCGCCGTCGGCGAAGTGGACAATGTTTCCGTCATAGCGCTCGATGCCGCGGCGCGCGACGAGCCGGCCATCGCGTAGCGCGTCGAGTACGCTGGAATTCAAGGTCGGGTGTTTCGCGAGCGGCGCTTTGGTCGGGGTCTGTAGACCGTATTCTTCCCATTTTCCGATCACGAGCCGCAGCCAAAGCTTCAGTGCCGACTGGAGTAGCGGCTTCGGAATCTTGCCGTGCCAGAAATCATAGAGGACGTCCATCGGCTTCCCGGACATGAGTTTCGGAATGAAGTAGGTCCCCTCGCGCATGCTGAGCGCGGCCCGCGAGGCGATGTGGGCGACGTCGACGGCAATATCAGCGGCCGAGTTTCCTGCGCCGACCACGAGCACGCGCTGGTCGCGGAACGGCTCGGGGCGCTTGTAGGCCGAGGAGTGAACGATCTTGCCTGTGAACATGCCCGGGTATTCAGGCACGAGCGCTTCGCGGTGGTGGCCGGAGCAGACCAGCAAGCTGTCGAAAAGTTCAACCCTTGTTTCGCCGTTCGTGATGACACGCACCGCCCATCGGCCGTCGCCGCCGAGCGTGCATTGCTCGACATGCGAACCGAGGTGGATGTGCGGCTCGAGCTGAAACGCTCTTGCATATTCGGTGAAGTAGGCAAGCAGCTGCCGGTGCGAAGGAAAGTCCGGGTATTCTTCCGGCATCGGAAAATCGGCGAACGATGACATGCGCCGGGACGAGATGATGTGCGAGCACTCATAGACGCTGGCCCGATGGGGATCGTCGGTGTACGCCCAGTTTCCCCCTATGCCGCTGCTCTCGTCGTAGCAGACGACGTTGCGGCAGCCGACCTGAAGTAAGTTCTTCAGCGCGGTCAGACCGCAGGGGCCTGCGCCGATCACACAGATCCGCGTTTCGCCAGATGAATTCACGGCCTCGTGCAGGGCGCCGTCCTCAGTCAGGTTCCGCTCGCGTGCCGCCAGGATCGCGCTCGCCATCACCATTCCACTCGACGTCTCCAGCGGACACCAACGGCGGCAACGGCGGCAACAGCGGCAACAGCGGCAACAGCGGCAACAGCCAAAACCGTAGGTCGAACGGCAGCTCGCAAGGCGAGTCGCCGCGGCACTCGTCCGAGAACCGCCACTCCTCCGCCGTACACGCTGACAGAGACCCGCGGGCATTCGGGGAACATTGCGAGATACGCAGCTGTCCTTCTTGGGCCGCAGCCTGCTCCGCGGCGCCGCGGACCGCGCGACGGGCCGAGGCGACGATCTCGTTCAACCCGCGCGGACCGTGCGCGACCGGGGGAGCCCAACGTAGCGCGCGGCCAGGAGAATTTGCGCGAGGAGCGGCACGCGGCCATGGTGGTGGCCGATCAGATGCGGACGGCGGCAAGGGTCGCGGCCAGCACGGCGGTCGCGAGCGAGAGGAGCCGCAGTCCGGTCTCGGCAGGAGCGGTGAGCCGCCTGGCGTCGAGCGGCTCCTTGCTCCCGTCGGCGAGTTCGAGCTCGCCGCGGACGGCGATCACCCGGCGTCGCACGTACCGCACGTGGTGCGAGAGCACGCGCTGGGCGAGCGAGAGCAGCACCGCAAAGACCGCGGCGAGCACAGTCACGCCTCGGATGTCGCCCGCGACGGCCGCGTAGCCGCAGAGCACGGGGAAGCCTCCCCACGCGAGCCCGAACCAGAGGTCGGAATGGAAGCGCCCCCCGGCGAGCTCGAGGTTGTAGGCCAGCACGAGGAAGATCCCGAGGGGGATGAGGAGCGCGAGCCAGGCCTCGAAGGTAAGCGCGCCCACGACGCCGATCGTGCAGGCGGCCACGGTCGAGACGCCGGCGAGCGCGACGAGAACCCGATCAGGGATGTTGGTGCGCAGCGGTCGCCCGTTCAGCTCGTCGAGGGCGTGCGCGCCGACACCGACGGCGAGCGCGAACGCGGCGAGGACGGCACCGAGCCTGTCCCAGGCAACGACGGGCGCGAGACAGCCGCCGATGACGACGTACGACAGGTGCCACGCCGTGTAGGGGGGATGGAGCAGCGTCACGTAGTCCCGCCAGCCGCCGTGCTTGAGCGCGTACCAGGCGGGACGGGAGACCGGCTGAACCTCCCGCGTCATGACGCCCTCGGCCGCACGATCGGGAGGGCTCACGTCTTCCGTCCCCAGATGACGACGGCGCCGCCGAGGCTCAGCCGTTTCACCTCGACCCCGCGGAGGCCCGCCGCGTGCCACCACTCGAGCTGGTGCTCGAGCGGGTGGCGCTCCCAGAAGTCGCGGATCGAGCCTCCGAGGAAGTCGCCGACCTCCCGCCAGCCGTTCCGGAGAAGGCGGCCGGCGAGCGGTAGCACCGCATGGACGTGAAGATCCCACAGCGGGCGGGCGGCACCACTCGGGACGCCGAAGTCGAGCGAGGCGACGAAGCCACCCGGACGCACCACGCGCGCGAGCTCGGCCAGCGTCGCCGCGGGATCGGCGACGTAGCGAAGGAGGTACGTAACCGTGACGTGGTCGAAGTACTCGGAACCGAGCGGGAGCGTATCCGCCGAGGCATGGATCAGCTTGACCTCGTCGTCGAAGCGACGGCGCGCGACCGCGAGCATCTCGGGACTCTGATCGACTCCGGTTACCCCGAATCCCTGCCGCAGGAGTTCCGCCGCGACCAGCCCCGTCCCTGTCGCCACGTCGAGAACGTGACCGCCGCGCGGAAGGCACGAAACGAGGTAGCGGCGCCAGCGCGGGTCCTGTCCCAGCGAGAGCGTGGCGCCGACGCGGTCGTACGTCGGCCCGAGCGGTGCAAAAAGCGCGCGGGCTTGCTCTTCCAGGCTCCGTCCTGACATCCGTCCAATCACACCTTTCGATCGTCGCGTCGGCTACCTGCCGGCAAACCTGCAATTTTGATCGGGTCACTGACTGAAGGCTGTCTACCTCGCAACCGCGCAACGACTCGAGAAACGACTGAAAGCTGTTGCTGACCAAACAGCGCTGGACCGGACCGTCGATTTCCACCTCGCTGAACCCGACGCACACCTGGCCAGCTGGGCGGTACGGGCACCGACGGAACTGACCTCGGCTCGTTGTACCGGTGGCTCCGCGGTCACAGCCGTCAGCCTAGGCGGCACGCCGGGCCGCCGACATCAATGGAATTCGTGATGAGGTAGCTACCGTGGCCGGCCCGCGACGGTGTTCCCAGCGGTAAAATTCCTGCCACCATGGCCAGACCCTCGCGCCGTCCAGGTAACCTGCCGGCCGAAGCGACCAGCTTCATCGGCCGCCGCCGGGAGCTCGCCGAACTCAGGAAGAAGCTCACCGAGGCCCGGCTGGTCAGCCTCATCGGGCCGGGCGGGGTCGGCAAGACCCGCCTGGCGATCCGGGCGGCGACCGACCTCGGACGGGGATTCCCCGGCGGCGCCTGGTTGGTCGAGCTCGCTGAAGTCCGAGACCCCGCACTCGTCGGCAACGCCGTCATGGCGGCGCTGGACCTGCGGGACCAGGCCGCGACCGAGCCGGTGGCCCTGCTGCTGTCGTACCTGCGGGACAAGCAACTGTTGCTGGTCGTGGACAACTGCGAGCACCTAATCGAAGCGACCGCTCGGCTCGTGACCGAGGTCATGAGAGCCGCATCAGGCGTGCGGGTGATCGCCACCAGCCGGGAGCCGATATCGATACCAGGTGAGCACGTGGTCCCCGTGCCGCCGCTGGACCTGCCGTCGGCTCACCCGCGGGTGTCTCTCCCGCAACTGCGACAGAACGAGGCGATCATGCTGTTCGCCGAACGGGCGGCGGCTGGATCGGGCAGCTTCGAGTTGACCGCCGCGAACCAGACGGCCGTAGTCGATCTGTGCCGCCGGCTTGACGGTCTGCCGTTGGCGATCGAGCTGGCGGCGGTCCGGACCCGGGTCCTCACCGCGCAGCAGATCCTCGATCGCTTGACCGACCGGTTCGGCCTGCTGACCGGTGGCGGCCGGGCCGCCTTGCCTCGTCACCAGACGCTGCGGACCACCATCGACTGGAGCCACGACCTGTTGACGGCCGGCGAGCAGATCCTGCTGAGGCGGCTATGGGTGTTCGCGGGAAGGTTCACTCTCGACGACGTCGAGTCGGTTTGCACGTCCGACGACGTGCCGGCCGCACAGGCACTGGATTTGCTGTCGTCGCTTGTCGACAAATCCCTGGTGCTGAAGGAGGACGTCAAGGACATCGCGTGTTACCGGCTACACGAGACGATGCGTGAATATGCCAACCTCAAGGCAGGAGAAGCGGGTGAGGTGGCGGCCGTCGAACTACGCTGCGCCGACTACTACCGGTCGAGGTGCCTACGCTCGCGGGCGGAAGCCCGGTACCGGCTCGTCGAATGGCTCGACTGGATGGACCTGGAGATCGACAACATCCGCTCGGTCCTTCAGCGATGTGTGGCCCACCAAGACAGCGAACGCGGACTGGATCTGGCCAGCTCGATAGGGTGGTACTGGATTACCCGTGCGACCAGCGAAGGTGTCTGGTGGCTCGATGAGCTGCTCGAGGCGGGAAGCGGCAGCCCGCAGGCCCCCGCCTTGGCCCACTTCCTCCGCGGATTCCTCGCCGTACTGCAGTCCGATCCGACGGCCGCCACGCCGGCGCTGGAACGAGCGGCGACAGCGGCTCAGGACGCAGGGCAGGTCAGCCTGCAGTCACAATCGCTGTCCTTGGCATCCATCGCCCACCGCATGGCCGGTAATCGTGCATCGGCTAGCCGCTTGCTCGACGCAGCTCGAGCCATCACGATGACCCTTGGCGATTATCCCGCGACGATCGCGTTGCTGCAGGCTCGAGCGCTCGACGGTCTCATCGAGGGCAATCTCGACACGGTCAGATCGGCGTCCTCAGAAGGCGCGCTTCGCAGCCGCCGAGCGGGCGACCTCTACAGTCGCGAGATGATGCTTCTGAACCTCGGCCTCGCCGCTCTGATTGGCGGAGATCTCGACGAGTCAAAGCCGCTGTTCATAGAAGCGCTACGGATCGCCAGCCAGATCGATGACCGGGTGGCGCAGTACTGCCTACTCGACGCATTGGGCTGCCACGCCGCGGGTTCCGGCCAACCACGGCTCGCAGCCCGACTGCTCGGGGCGGCCGAAACCGTGCAAACGGGCGTCGGCGCAACCGTCTTGCCATACCTGGCTCCGCTGTTGGCCCAAGCCAAAGAATCGGCCAGAACCGCACTCGGAATACACACGTTCCAGACAGAGTTCGAGGCCGGACAACGCCAGAGCCGAGAAGACCCGATCCGCCTGGCGCTCGGCGAACCCACTCACGTTACCGCCGCGGCATCAGGCGATACCCGGACGCCGCCGCTCGGGAAACGGGAAGCCGAGGTCGCACACCTGGTCGTCGACGGACTGAGCAACAAACAGATCGGAGCGCGCCTGCTCATCTCCGAACACACCGTCGACAGCCACATCCGCAACATCCTGAACAAACTTGGATTCAACTCACGCGCCCAGATCGCCGCCTGGATTGCGTCATCCAACCAGTAGCGGATGCTCACTGGGGAACCCTCAGATCACCTGAACCCACGGGGATTGCGCGAGCGTGGCCGCGCCGACCAGGCTGTCCGCGGAACGGATCGAACAGCTCGGCGGCACCGGCGACTGGGACGCATGATCACATGTCGGTCCGGCCAACCTTGCGCTGTCTGAGCGAGGACCTACCTACCGCTCCCGCCAGCCTGGAACCCAGCTCCGGCCAGTCCAGACCGGTTACCAGGTCAGCTGGGGCATTCCAGGCCGAATTCGGCCATGACGGCGCCGGGTACGCCGTCGCCGCAGCCGAGCGGCGAGAATCGCGAGGGCGCTGGTGAGTGCCAGGGCGGCCGCGATCGTCGCCGATCGCAGCATGAGGAGCCCGCATCCGAGCACCGTGAGGAGGACCACCGCGAGGAACCCGGTTGTCGCGCCGTGGAAGTTCGCCGCCATGTCGACGAACAGGGCGGTGGAACCGCCGATGTAGGCCCGGGAGCCGGTGCCGGCCAGTACGCGTGGGATGACCTGGCCGCGTAGCCGGTGCAGCAGGGCGGTGGYSTCCGGCGAGCGYGGGCCGGCCGTCGGGAAGACACGGATCACGGCGACTCCCRCTTGCGCGTTGTTCAGGTTSACCGCCGCCCGCGCGACCCCGGGAKYCYTGGCGAGCGCGGCCGCGACGGCGTCGGGGGACACCGCCGACGGGGCGCGGCCGAGGTCGACGGTGACGAGCATCGGTCCGTTGAGCCCCGGAAAGTAGTCGGTGCTGAGCAGGTCGTASGCCCGCCGAGTCGTCGACGATGTCGATTCGGCGCCGTCGTCGGCGCCGCCGAGCTTGAGGGTCAACGCCGGCGCGGCGAGCGCGAGCAGCACAAGGCCCGCGGCGCAGGCGGCGACCCGCGGGCGGCGATGCACCCAG
>NZ_MBLN01000006.1:0-23525 GCF_001854645.1 Pseudofrankia sp. EUN1h
GGTGAAGTAGTGGTCGAGCAGGAGTTGGCGAGCGCCGTCGCGGTCCTGGCGGCTGGCGGGCAGCACGAGTACCCCCAGCAGCAGGCCCAACGTGTCGACGACGATGAACCGCTTGCGGCCGTTGACCTTCTTGCCCGCGTCGTAGCCACGGCTGGGGTGGGTGACGGTCTGGGCGCCCTTCACGGACTGGGAGTCGATCACCCCGGCGGTCGGCCGCGGCCGGCGGCCCTCGGCCTGGCGCAACTGGTCGCGCAGCCCGTCGTGGACCCGGATGACGACGCCCTTGCGTTTCCACCGGTCGAAGAAGCCGTAGACCGTCTTCCAGGGTGGGAAGTCCGCCGGCAGCGCCCGCCACACGATCCCGTTGTRGGYCACGTACAGGATCGCGTCCACGATGTCGCGCCGGTCATGGCTCTCGGGCCGGCCGTCCTTCGGAACCGGCGGCAACAGCGGCGCCACGTACGCCCACTCCTCATCCGACATATCCGAGGGATAGCGGCGAGATCGTCCCATGTCCCGACCGTGACCAGCCCGTCCCAGCCGTTCACGCCACCACACCGCGAAGATCGGGAACGGGCCACGGCCAGCCCACAACATCAAGATTCAGGACAGGCTCTGAGAGCTGCCGCCGACTCCTGGTTCTCAGGCACGGCGGTGCGTTCCCGAGGTCGGGTCATACCTTGGCCCGCCGATCCACACCCTCGGGCGAGTTATGGCTCGGCCGTCGGCCGGACTGCGCGTCGATAGGGTGCCCATCGTGTCGTTGCCTGCGTCGCTGACCGCCCGGATGCGGGAGGACCTGTTCTGGGCTCAGGTCCTGTACGAAGAGGTCGACCAGGAGCTGGGCTTTGCGGTCGACGTCGGCGGTGACTACCGGTTCGGGACCCAGATCCTGCTCGGTGGCCGGAGCCAGTCGCTGGAGATCTACGCGCCGGGCTCGGCCGCGGGCAAGACAGTCGGGCGCGTTGAATGGTGGGATTCCAGGTCGCCCGCGCTGCGGTGGGAAGAACTGGAGCTGATCTGCCGGGCAGCCGCGCTGCTCGACCCCGACATRCGCCATCCCGGGCCGGTTGCCGCCCTGCTCGTGCCCTACCTGCTGCGCGACGGCAGCGAATCCCTCGACGCCATCAGCCCGGTCCTCGACGCCGCCTTCCGCCTGGCCAGACCCCGGCCAGGCGACGGTCTACGGCCCGAAACCCGGACCCTGCTCGATACGCCGCTGGCACCTGGCATCACCTGGGTTGACCGCGCCGACGGGTATCGGGCCGTCACCGTCCAGGGCGACCCGACGAGCGATCATTTGCAGTCCCCGCGGTCGCCTACGTCGGAAGACTTCCCGTTCGCCCTGCTGTCGGAGCTTCTGGCCGCCGCCACGGCCACCGTCGCAGCCGTAGCAGCGGCCACCTGCCTGCGAAACCCGGCCGTCCGGTCGACGCTCGACACCGCGATCCACGACCAGGACCCCGCCCCGCTCGCGGACGCCCTGCGAAACGCGGGCTACGACGACGCCGTGATCCTTCGCGCATTGGAGTCCCCGACAGACCCGGTGGAGACCGCCTGGGTACTCGAGGCGCTCAGCGCCGCACCCCAAGGGTCGATCATCGCCCGCTGGTTCGGCGCCAGCCCGCTGCACCACCTACGCCGGTGGGATCTCACGCTCCGGCTCGCGGCCGCCCGCGAGGTAGACCTGTACACACCAAGCATTATGATCAAGGTCCACGTGGAGCAGCTCGTGCCGTCCGCGGTGTTGACTTTCGACCTCGCGCACGACCGGCAGCGCTCAGGGGAGCCTGCGGAAATGGGACTGTCGGTAGTCGTACGCGACGACCTCCCGGCGGCACTGGCCGCAATCCGCGAGAGCCTCGCTCAGGGTTTCCCGGGCGTGACCGCATCCCTGTGGAACGGCGCCGAGGAAATCAGCCTGACCAGCGAAAGGTGAACCTGCGCCACCCTCCAGCCGGCGCAGCTCAAGCCTCGACCACGAAGCCGGACCCGCCGTCGATAAGGTGCCCACCGTGCCGTTACCTCCGTCGCTGACCGCCCGCCTGGGCGAGGACCTGTTCTGGGCCGAGGTCCTGGACGAGGACGTCAAGCAGGAGCTCGATTTCGCCGTCGACGTCGGGGATGACTACCGGATCGGCACGCAGATCCTGCTGGGTGGCGGCGCGATCCAGTCGCTGGAGATCTACCCGCCGGGCTCCGCCACKGGTAGGACGATCGGCTACCTCGACGAGGCGCATCCCATGCCGGYCACACTGCGGTGGGAGGAACTGGAGCTGATCTGCCGGGCATCGGCGCTGCTCGACCCCGACATTCGCCATCCAGGACCCGTCGCAGCCCTGCTCGTTCCCTACCTGCTGCGCGACGGCAGCGAATCCCTCGACGCCATCAGCCCGGTCCTCGACGCCGCCTTCCGCCAGGTCAGACCCCGGCCAGGCGACGGTCTACGGCCCGAAACCCGGACCCTGCTCGAACGGCCACCGCTGCCGGGGATCACCTGGGTGACCCGGCCCGACGGGCACCTGGCCGTCACCGCCGAACGAGACCCGAAAAAGGGTTTCCTGCACTCCTACCGGACACCCGAGACGACCACCTTCCCGTTCGACGTACTGTCAGGCCTACTCGACGCGGCCGAAGCCACGGCGACCCAGGTAGCGGCGGCCGCCCCACTGACCGACATCGCCGTCCGCTCGGCACTCGACGCCGCAATCCGAGACCAGGACACCGCCCCACTCGCGGACGCCTTCCGGCACACCGGATACGGCAACGAAGTCGTCCTTCGCGCACTGGAGTCCCCAACCGACCCGGTAGAGACCGCCTGGGTACTCGAGGTGCTCAGCGGCACCGCGCAGGGAACAATCATCACCCGCTGGTTCGGCGCCAGCCCGCTACACCACCTGCACAGGTGGGATCTCGAACTCCGACTCGTCACCACCAACGGTGAGCAAAGGCCGACAGCCCCGATCAGGACCCACCTAAAAAGGCTCGTACGGTCCGGCGTCCTGACTCACGTCGACGCCTACGGGGGCACGACATACCCCGACGGGCGAGACGAAACCCGCCTGCACGTCGTCGTGCGCGACGACCTCCCCGCCGCAGCGGCCGCCATCCGTGAAGTCCTCGCGCAGGCACCCCCAGGCGTCACCGCATCCCTGTGGAACGACACCGAAGAGATCAGCCTTTCCACCGAGCAGTGAGCAATGAACACCGGCGGCGCGGTCCGCCGGGCGGCAGCGCCAGACAGGCACGGATCGCCTCCATCGCCGGCGCCCCATTCGGCGCCAGGCCCCGCCATACCCACGATCGTCGATGACCTCCTTGGCAGTGAACGCTCAATGGCCGGAGGCCACGAACCGCAACACCGCGACGAGGGCGACCTCGGCGGCCAGCCCGGCGCACGCCTACAGGAACAGCGGAAGCCTGCACACGGGTGCAAAGGCCCGGACCAGCATGGTGGACAACACAGCGCCAGCCACTACGGCAGCCCCAGCACGGCCGCCCCAACCAACAACAGCACGTCGTCTGGCTGCGGTCCCCACACGGCGGGGTCGTCGGGCTTCCCTGCCTGCGGCACGGCCATCAGGCTGATACCTGCCGCAGCGTGTCACAAAATTCATGCCCGACTCGCGTCTCTCTACCTAGCTAGCTTTTGCTTCACAGACACTCCTGATCAGCGAATACCACCGTACGACTTGATCAAATAACCAAAGTTTTGATCATATTAAAATAGGCTCTTGGTGCGCTACATCCTAATCGGAGACAAGGGCGGCCCTGATCTCACCGAGCTGCGCTACGGCCGACCGGCGATCATTTTCACTCTTCCAACTAGAAATCAGCCAGGAATCACCGTAGCTCATCGCAGCATCCAATGCGGTCCCGGCGATCTCGAGCATCGAATACTGCGGCGGCATTCCAGAGACAACCCGACGGAGGTTCTCGTCTTCAACCCACTCCGCCGCAGATGTATTGATCACAGTCGCCCCAACGACCGCCGCAGCAGCAACCACCTCTTCTGGAACGAACTCCCGCATAATTATCGCCGGGTCCTCGGCGACACGGGCGAGAATCCCCTCGACCCTGGATATCCGCTCCCGACTGGGCAGCTCCTTGAGCTGGTCAAGAAAATCCTGGGCGCTGTCGCTCATAAGCGGACCCGTCCCCCATGTTCCCATCATCCACCCCAGTTCAGTGGACCACCAAGACCGCTCACGTCAAACTCAGGGTCCCGTCGGTTAACAAGTGATGCTCCACTACCCTTCAGACCCTCCATAACGGTTTGTTCTATGCGTCGAGCCGTCACCGAGGTAACTCCTCCAGAGAGTTCTATCCAGGTTACGTTACAGATATCGGAGCAGGCATATCCCGCAGAAGTGAGCGCATGTCCAGGCCACCGGCCAGCAACAGCAGAAGATCAACCATCCAAGATCGACTTAAGCTTCACGGCATTGCCTCAGGACCATGTCCTCCCTCCGGCCATCCCGCGCGGCGCGACCGCCGGCGTGAGCAGGCACTGCGTGCCCTCGTCCGCGAGTCGGCCCGCCAGCCCGAACTGGCCGGGCGGATCTTCTCGACGCAACGGGTTCCCGAGTCGTTAGCGTCGTTGCTCCTGGCTCGTCATCGCCTGCGTGGCGGCTCGCGCGACCGGCGAGGCGGCCGCCTCGAAGGTGGCACACCGCTGCGCTGACCGGCGGCTGGCCCGCCCCACCGGTCAGCGCGGCCGAGCGAGATGCCTGAGGTGTCCCGCCATGGGAGGATCTGTTCGTACCGGCGGCCTGGTCACCTGGAGGTAAGAACGGTGTCGGCGGCGGTCCTGAACATCGTGATCGGTCTCCTCACCAGTGTCATCAGCGGCGGGGCCGTGTGGGCGTGGCAGCGGGCGAGCGGGGCTCGGGTGCTGCGGCGCAAGGCCCTGTTCTTCGGCCTGGAACGCGGTGGCACCTGCCTGGTCATCCTGAACAACAAGTGGGACGCGCCCGGCAGCACCAGCCATCACGATGTGCACGCGATGATCGAGGTCGCGGTGCTGGCCAGCGAGGCCGCCTGCCCGGTCTCCGTCCAGTCCTCGACCGGCTTCCGTGAGAGCAACGGGAACCGAACCGAGTTCTGCATAGGCGGCCCGGAGTCGAACTCCCGCACGGCTGGTCACGTGGCCTCCCAGCTGCCGGGCGTGACGGTTCATCCGGTTCACCCGACGAGGGCCGATTCGGCTGCCCTGACCGTCGGGGACCAGCAGTTCGCGCTGGACCGGGGCCGGCGGGAGTACGCCCTCGTCGCGAAGTTCACCCCGACGGGGGCGAGCAGACCGGTCGTTCTTATCTGCGGCCAGACCGCGATCTCCAACCGAGCCGCGATCCACTTTCTCAGGCAGGAGTTCCACGCGGTCTCGAATGCCGTCGGGGCGATCGACCGGTTCTGCGTCATGATCCGCGTCGACGGGTCGAACACCTACGGCCACCAGGCCGCCGTCCTCGACCGCGACGTCACCGCTGTCGCCTTCGCCGGTTGACTCGGCCGGCGCGGCCGAGCCTCGGCGGTGGCCGGGCGGGGCATCCGGGTGGCCCGCCGACGAGAAGGCGACCAGGCCGCTGGCAGTCAGGACCCCCGGCCGCGGCGTACCGCGTGGATATTCGCCGCTACCCCACCCACCCCGACCTGTGGTCCGCCTTCATCCACTTCGGACCCTGACCATGGGCGGCGTCGAGATCGCCGCTGGTGGTCACCTCAAAGCGGGTCCTTGGAGCCGGTCGCCTCGTCGTCCCGTCCGGTGATCTGGTGCTTGGTCTCGTTGAGACGTTCACGGACCGGGTCCGGCGGGGGTGTCTTCGGCGTCGTTCCGGCCTCCTTGGCCCGCCACGGGCTGAGCGCCTCGAGCTCGGCGGTGGCCGCGTCCAGGGCCTCGGGATCGTCGGCGGCCTCAGCCTCCGCCATCGCGTCGAGGAGCGCGGCGACCTCGTCCCAGCGGGTCGCACCGGCCTCCCAGCTGGCGATCTCCGCCAGCACCTCGAGTGCCTCCCGCCGCAGCTCCCCGTCGATAGGCACGAGCGCCCGCCCCTCTGCACGCGACACTGTCGATCTCCATCGGTCAGAAGATATCCTGGCCCCTGCCTGGCAAGGGCCCGGAATGCGCTGGCACGACCCGGGGCTGCGGGGCCGCATGGGGGAGCGGTGACAGAGGTGAGATGCGCGACCAGCTGCTCGAAGCGGTCCGGGAGCGGCTTGCCCGGTTCCAGGCCAGCCAGGATCCGGCGATACTGCTCGACGCCTCGGCGGTGGCCGAGGTCAGGGCGCTCATGGCCTCGGTGGYGCAACCCGCGGAGGACCTCGAGGTCTGTGCGGCGGCGGGCTGGCTGCACTACTACCGCTATGCGTTGCTGCCGCCCGGCGAGGACGACGACGACCGCGCCGCGGCRCTGCGCCTGCTGATCCACCTCTACCGGGCCCGGCCGGAGGCGGTACCCGGCCCGGTGCGGACCTATTTCGACGGCGCGGGACCGGCCGCGCAGGACTACGCGCCCGACGCCGTCCGGGCCGCCGGGCTCGTCGAGGACGCCCTGCGGACCCGCCGTCCCGCGGACCTGGACGCCGCGGTCGCGGCCGCGCGGGCAGCGGCGGCGGCCGCCGCGCCCGGCCACCCCGACCGCCCGGGCCGGCTGTCGAACCTGGCGCTCGCGCTGCGCGCCCGCTTCGAGCAGGCCGCCGACCCGGCCGACCTCGACGAGGCGGTCGACGCCGGCCGGGCCGCTCTGGACGCGGCCGCGCCCGACCATCCTCGCCGCGCCGACATCCTGTCGGGGCTGGGGTTCGTTCTCGTCCTGCGCTACGGACGGACCCACCACCTGGCCGACCTGGACGGGGCGGTCGAGGCCTGGACGGGAGCGGTCGACGCGGCGCCGGCCGGTGCGGCGGTCGGCTCGACCTACCTGTCGGACCTCGCCACCGTCCTGTTGACCAGGTTCGCGCGGACCGGGCGTGCGGACGACGTCGAGTCGGCGATCAAGACAGCCCGGTCGGCGGCCGACGGCGCCGGCGCTGACGACCCGGAGCGAGCCACCTACCTCTCCCACGTCGGGATCGCGCTGCTGGCCAGGTTCGAGGCAACCGGAGCTGTGGCCGACCTCGATGAGGCGATCGACGCGGCCCGGGCGGCTGCCGCGGCGGCACCCGCCGGCCACCCGGACCGCGCGGGCTACCTGTCGAACCTCAGCTCCGCCCTGCGAACCCGGTTCGGGCAGACGGGGAACCTGGCCGACGCGGACGCCGCGGTCGAGGCAGGCAGGTCCGCCGCCGCGGCGGCCGCCGAGGACTACCCAGAACGTGCGGCCGTGCTGACGAACCTGGGATTCGCCCTGAGCAGCCGCTTCGATCGGACCGGGAGCCTCGGGGATCTGGACGGGGCGGTCCAGGCCGCGAGGCTGGCCGTCGAGGCGGCGTCCGCTCATCCGGCCCGGGCCGCGATGGCGGCGAACCTAGCGGTCGCGCTGCGCCTGCGGCATGCGCGGACCGGAGCGCTCGCCGACCTGGACGAAGCGGTGGAGTCCGTGCGGCTGGCCCTCGACGCCACCCCCGCCGACCACACCGACCACCCTCGGTACCTGTCGGCCCTGGGCGATGCCCTGCAGACCCGGTTCGAGCGGACCGGCGCGCTGGCGGACCTGGACGCGGCGATCGACGCCAGCCGCTCGGCCGTCGAGGCAACCCCGGCGCTGCATCCGGACCGCGCGTCACGRCTGTCGGTGCTCGGCACCGGTCTGTTCCTGAGATCCGACTGGACCGGGACGCCGGCCGGTCTCGACGAGTCCATCGAGGCCGCCCGTCGTGCCGCCGCCGCACTTCCCGACGACCACCCGGACGCTGCCGCCTACCTGTCCAACCTCAGCCTGGCCCTGCGCGCACGCGCCGAGCTGACCGGTTCCCTGACCGATTTCGACGCCGCGGTCGACGCCGCCCGACAGGCCGTCGGGGCTGTCCCGGGCGACCACACGTCCCGCGCCGGCTGGCTGTCGAACCTCGGGCTCGCCCTGCACCGGCGGTTCGACCGGACCGGGGTGCTGGCGGACCTCGACGAGGCGGTCGGCCTCGGCCTGCTCTCCGTGGCGGAGATCCCCGCCGACCACCCGGACCGCGCCCGGTACCTGTCGAACCTGGGGGCCGCCCTGCGGGCCCGCTACGAGCGGACCGGCCTCACGACCGACCTGGAGGAGGCGATCGACGCCGCGCGACAGGCCGTGGACGTGGGCCGTCCCCATGACGTCGAGCGCCCTGGTCAGCTMGCCAACCTGGCGTTCGCGCTGCGGCTGCGCTTCGAGCGGACCGCGGACCCGGCGAGTCTCGACGAGGCCGTCGACACCGGGCGCCTGGCCCTCGAGGTGACCCCCGCCGACCACCCGAGCCTCGCGGTCGTCCTGACGAACCACGGCGCGGCTCTGCACGTCCGGTTCGAGCGGACCGGCGAGCTCTCCGACCTCGTCGCCGCTGTCGAGGCCGGCCGCCGCGGCGTCGAGCTCGCCCCCGACGGCCTCCCGGAACTGCCCGCCGTACTGACGAACCTCGGATTGTCGCTGCGCAGCATGTTCCTGCGGACCGGGTCGCTGGCCGACCTCCACGACGCGGTCGACGCGCACCGACGGGCCGTCGCGGCGACCCCCGCCGAGCACCCGGAACGGGCGGCCCGCCTGCTCAATCTTGGTTCCACCCTGCACACACGGTTCGACCGGACCGGGGAGCTGGCGGACCTGGCCGAGGCGGCCGACGTCAGCCGCGAGGCCGTCGACGTCGAAGCCGCTCCGCCGCGGGCCCGCGCGCTCGCGGCGGGAGCATGGGGGAGCGCCGAGGCGGCGGCCGGGCGCTGGGAGCAGGCGGTCGAGGGCTTCGCGGCCGCGGCGGGGCTGCTCGAGGAGCTCGTGCCGCGTGAGCTGTCGTGGTCGGACAGGCAGAGCCTGCTCGGCGCGGTGCGCGGTCTTGGCTCCGAGGCCGCGGTCAGCGCGGTGCGCGCCCGCAGGCCGGAGCGGGCGGTCGAGCTGTTCGAACAGGCCCGCGGGGTGCTCCTCGGCCAGGCGCTGGACACCCGTGGCGACCTCAGTGATCTTCTGGCGGCCGCTCCCGTCCTGCACGACCGGTTCGTCGAGCTGGCCGCCGCCCTCGACCGGCCGGGGACGAGCCCGAGCGCAGGGACGACGTCCGTCGGCGCGGCGGCCAGCCCGGCGGGGGCGGAGCGACTGATCGCGGAGCGCCGGGCGCTGCGCGCCGAGTTCGACGGGCTGGTCGCACAGGTGCGTGACCTGCCCGATCTTGCCGGCTTCCTGCGCCCCCCGCCGCTGGCGGCGCTGAAGCGGGCGGCCGCCGGCGGACCGGTCGTGCTGGTCGCGGTGTCCCCGTACGGCTCGTATGCCCTGGTGGTCACCGAGACCGAGGTCGCCGAGCCGCTGGAGCTTCAGACCATGACTCCGGACGTGGTCGCGCGGGAGGCTGCGGAGTTCCTCGACGCGCTGGCCACCCTCGGGGACGAGGAAGCGGGCCGGGACCGGCGGGACCAGGCGCAGGGACGGCTGACCGAGACGCTGGCGTGGCTGTGGGACCGGCTCGCCGGACCGGTCCTGCGCCACATCGACCACCACGGTCTGCTGCCGCCGCGCTCCCCCGAGGAGACGTCGGAGCTGCCGCGGCTGTGGTGGTGCACGGCCGGGGTGCTGTCGTTCCTGCCCGTCCACGCCGCCGGTCGCCACGACACGCGGCTCGACCCCGCTCCAGCCACGGTCCTCGACCGGGTGATCTCCTCCTACACCCCGACGCTGCGCGCGTTGACCCACGCGCGCCGGTCCCGCGCCGACGCGGGAAACGCAGAGGTCCTCGCGGTCACGATGCCCTCCACGTCGCCGGCCGGTCAGGCCGGGGTCGGTGTCCCCGGGGCGGGCGCCGAACTCGCGGTGCTCCAGCGGCGTCTGCCGCGCCGGGTGCGCGACCTGACCGGCCCGCAGGCGACATGGGAGGCGGTGCACGCGGCCCTCCCGGGTGTCAGCTGGGCCCACTTCGCCTGCCACGGCTATTCCGATCCGGTCGACCCGTCGGCGAGCCGGCTGCTTCTGCACGATCACCGGGAACGGCCGTTCACCGTCGCGGACGTCCTGCGGCTCCAGCTGGAGGCACACCTCGCGTTCCTGTCGRCCTGCTCGACGGCCACTCCCACGGACGGGCTCACCGACGAGGTGATTCACCTGGCCTCGGCGTTCCAGCTTGCCGGCTACCGTCACGTCATCGCCACCCTGTGGCCGATCGACAGCAGCGGCGCCGTCACGGTCACCGACCGCACCTACGCGGCGATGACCGGCCCCGCGGCGGCCGAGCCAGCCGCGGCCCTGCACGCCACGATCAGGCATCTTCGCGGCAGGCGGCCGGCCCATCCGTCGCGATGGGCCTCGCACATCCACATCGGGATCTGACCGGACGACAGGGCACCGGCGGTGGCGCGCGGCTCAGGTCGCCGGTGCCGCCGGCGGCGGCGGCGCGGACGGGCCGGGATACCTGGGCACCCGCGGTTTGGCCCGGACCGTCTCGGCATCGGGGTGGGAGAGCGACTCGAGAAGCCGCAGCGCGTGGCCGCGCCAGTGCTGCGCGCTCGCCTCGTCGCCCAGTGCCAGGTGCTCGTCCGCCAGGTGGTCCATGACCTGCGCCTCCCAGTAGCGGTCACCCAGCTCCCTGTCCAGCAGCCTTGACCGCTGGTAGTGACGGATCGCGGCCTCGTGGTGACCCAGCTCGCCTTCGGCCCGTCCGAGATGGCGAAGGATGTTCGCCTGGCCTTCGACATGGCCGATCCGGTCGTACAGCGCGAGCGCCTCGAGCCCGCGCGACAGCGCCTCCTCGTACCGTCCGAGGTGGCAGAGCTGAATGCTGACGAGGTTCAGACAGTCGGCGACCGCCAACGGCTCACCGTCCCGCACCGGCTGGCCCTCCGCGGCCACCCGGTCCGGGCTCGACGCGGACACCGGCCCGCCGCAGGCGAGGTCCAGCGCGGTGGCCGCGTGGTGCAGCGCCTGCGCGTAACGACTCCCGGCCTCGAACACACGCGCGAACGACAGGTGGACCTGGCGGGCGCCGTCCGTGTCTCCCAGCCTGGTGAACGCGGCGAGCGCGTCCCACAGCAGCGCCCGGGCCTCGGCCTGCTGGCCGAGCCGAGCGAGCGCGTCGGCCAGCTTGCGCTGCGACGCCGCCCGCGCATGTCCGTGCCCCACCCGGTCGGCGGCTTCGACGGCCGCCCGCTGCACGTCCTCCCGCTCGGTGCGCCGTCCGGTGCGGCGCAGAAAGACCATGAGCGCCCAGGCAAGCCGCCAGGCGTGCGACTCGAAGCCCTGCGTGGCGGCGGTCCCGACGAGCGACAGGAGAATGGGCAGCTCCTCCTCGAACCAGGCCATCGCCTCATCGTGGGTCGCGATCGAGGGCCGCGGCCCGCTGAACGGCTCGGGTGACGCGGCGCCGCCCGGCGGGCGGTCCGCGGCCGCCGCCGGCACCGGCTCCGCGCCGGCTGTCGGCGCGGACCGGAACCTGACCCACGGCTGGGAGACAGCGTCGGCCCTCAGCGCGGTGGAGAGGTAGTAGTCGAGCATCCGTTCCAGCGCCGCCCTGGTCTGCGCGGGGTCGAGGCTCGCCGCCAGTTCCTGGGCGAACCCGCGCAGCAGGTCGTGTGACGTGAACCTGCCCGGTCTGTGCTCGACGAGCAGATTCGCACGGGCGAGCTGACGCAACGCCTGGCTGGAACCTTCCGGACTGTCAAGCAGCGCGGCGCAGGCGGACCGGTCGATATCCGGTCCTGGATGAATGCCGAGCAACGCGAACAGCCGGGACKGCGACGAGCCGAGCGTCGCATAGGACCACTGGAAAACGGTCCGCAGGTCCAGATCGGCCTCGTCGGAGCTGAGGACATCGAGGCGGGACCGGTACTGGCGAAGTTCGGCGAGGAGGTCCCGGAGCAGCTCGCGAGAAGACCCGCCGACGCGGGCGGCCGCGAGGCTCAGCGCGAGCGGGAGGCAGGCGCATTCCCTGGCGAGTTCATCGAGCTCGGGACCAACCTCGTGGTCGCCTGCGCCGAGCCGGGTCGAAAGCAGTGTGACGGCACCCGGGTGCGGAAGCACCCCCACCGCCACGTGTCCGGCACCGTTGCGGACGATCAGTCCCTCAAGTCTGGTCCGGCTGGTGACGATGGTCAGACAGCTCGGCGATCCGGGCAGCAGGGGGCGAGCCTGCTCCGTCGACCGGGCATTGTCCAGGAGAACCAGGACGCGCCGCCCGGCGATCAGACTGCGGAACAGCGCCGAACGCCCCTCCAGACTCGGGGGGATGGCGGCCGGGTCCGCGCCCAGAGCCACCAGAAAACCGTGCAGCGCTGTCCCGGGCTCCATCGGGTCGCCCGGGCCGAACCCACGAAGGTCCACATAGAGCTGGCCATCGGGAAAGCGGTCGGCGACCTGCTGGGACCAGTACACGGCCAGCGTGGTCTTGCCCGCGCCCGCCGTGCCGTCGACGGTGATCAGGGCGACGGGCGGCTCGTTGTCCGTTCCCGTCGCGAGCCGGTCGAGCGCCGCGAGCTCGATGTGGCGCCCGACAACGGCGTGGGTCACCAGGGGCAGCTGATGCGGCAGGGGATGCGCCGCGGTCTTGCTGAGGCTGACGGCCGGTCGCGGGCCGGCGGCACTGGCTGCCGGCTCGCCACCGGCCGGATCTGGCGGGCCGCTTCGCCGGTCGGACGAGGAGTCCTGCCGGGACGCCGCCGGCGAGGAGCGTGTCCTGCGCAGTTTCTGGGCGATCTCCGCGTCGTCGCGCAGCGTGGCGAGCCGGCCCGCGTCCGGGCCCGCGATCGCGATCGCCGTGAGGAGCAGGTCGAGGACCGCGCTGCTCGGCAGCGTCGTCCCCTTCAGGTAGGCGTACAGGCTGGCTCGCGAGACGCTGAGCCGTTTGGCCAGCTCGGCGCGGTCGAAGCTGCGGCCCAGCCGTCGCTCCGAGGCCAGCATCGCCTGGGTGAGCTCGGCGGCGAACCGTTCCCGGGCCGCCGGCGGATCCAGGCGCGCGAATGGTGAGCCCCCGTCGCCCACCGTTCCTCCCTCACGTCCGGTGGCAGAGTGCGTGCACACCGCGCTGTTCAGGATATTCCAGCCTTCTCCAGCCGCGACCCGCCTCGGCGGGTGGCCGGTGCTGCACTGCTCGAGGCAGACCAACCGAGCATGAAAAGGCCCGGTCTTCCCAGAAAGATGCAGGCTGCACCGGCATTCAGAGCCGTGGCGAATGCTTTGCGAAAGGAGCGCGGAAATGGAGCCGAATCTCACCATGGTCCGGTAGCCGCGGTCCGGCTGGGATTTCAGCGGTCGTCGCCCGCCGGCCTCGACAGCTCGAAAGCGGTCAGGAGACGGGTGACGGCCGTAGCCCAGGTCCGGTGCTCGCGCATGGCGCGGCGGACCGATTCGGCGCGGCTGAACGCCGCCGGGCGGTCGCGCAGAGCGTCGTGGACCCTGCGGCCCCATTCCTCGGCGTCGCGTTCGTCGTTCCCGACCGGCACGACGAGACGGTCGGCCTCCGATGGGGGCAGCACCTCCCGCAGCAGGTCGCCGATGCCACTGTGATCGCTGACCAGCACCGGTGTTCCGGCCACGATCGCCTCGAGGCCCACCAGCCCGAAGCCCTCCGCGCGCGAGGGCATCAGGACCAGACTCGCCCTGCGCAGGTCCTGCCCGAGCCGTTCGGTGTCCGGCGAGTAGTTGCGCACGGTCACGGCGAGCCCGGGGCGCCCTGCCCACGCCAGGACCTGTTCCCTGATCACCCGCGCCTGTCCCTGGGGCGCGCCGCGCAGGAGCAGCTCGATGGGGGGATCCGCCGGGGCGCGCAGCGCCGCGGCGTGCCCGACGGCGCGGGCGGCGAGGTCGAGGCCCTTCGTGCTGGCGTCCTCGAGGCGGCCGAGCATGAGCACCTGCGGGACTCCCGGCGGAGGCCGGCGCGGTGCCTGGTCGGTGTAGTCGAAACCGGGGTCGAGGCGCAGCGGTGTGGGGGCGTCGTCGAAGACGGACAGCTCGCGGCTGATCCACTGGTGCAGCCGTGGGCCGACCGCCACGACGACGGCGGCGTCCCGGCTGAGCGCGACCTGGTCCGCGGTGCGGGTCTCGGCGACCGCACCCGTGTCCTCGCCGCGGTCGGGGCGCCACCAGTCGGTCTCGTCGGGCGACGTGTGGACGATGTGCACCCGGCGGGCCGCCGGGAAGTGGTCCTCTGTCACGGCCTTCGCGTGCGAGCCGGTGATGCGGCCGTGCCCGAGGACCAGGTCGGGCAGCACGCCGTCGGGCAGCGGCGGCCGGCGCATCAGCAGGTCCCGCAGCGCCGCGCCGGGCAGGGCGGGGGCGTCCACCAGCCGCACGGCGACCCGGTCGGCGTCGGACCGCTCCTCGGGCGTCGCCCCGGGGACCACGCAGTACACCTCGGCCCCGGCCTCGGCCAGCGCGGCGCACAGGGAACGGTTCAGAGCGCTGAGGCCGCCTCGCCCGGGCAGCCACTCGTCCGCGAGCGCGAGTACCCGAGCCGGCCCCGGTAGCCGGGGGGGCGTGAGGCCCCGCGGGGCCGGCACGGCCGCCGGTCCCGGCTCACCCCGAGCCTGGGCCGGGGGTTCGGGCAGGGGCCGTCCGGAGTCAGGCTCGGCGATCCCGCGGTGGGCGGGTGGCGGGTCCAGCACCCGCTCGGCGGCGTCGAGAGCGCTCTGGGCGCGCTCGGCCGACGCGTCCGCGTAGCGCAGGTCGTCGTCGAGCTGCTGGGGGAACCAGGAGGCCAGGTCACGGTCGTCGGCGAACAACCCGCCTCCGTTGCCGCCGTGAGCGTCGGCCGGGGGCGCGTACTGCGCGAGGTTGTACCCGGCGATCTCCACCGAGTGTCTGATCTCGCGGACTCGCGTCATGGACAGGGCCAGGTGGAGCGCCTGGGCGCGCAGGTCGCCGGTGCGTGTCCGGCCCTCGTCCTGGCGCGGGAGGGCGCCGCCCGCCGCCAGCTGTTCGTCGAGCAGCCCCGCCACCGACTCGGTGAGCTGGTCGGTGCGGTCTCGCACCGTGCGCAGTGGGTCGCCACCCGCCCAGACCCGCAGGTGATAGCGGAGCTTGGCCGCGTGCATGAGGTAGCGGGCGAAGGGCGTGATCGCGGCGTCCCCTCGGCTCCAGGTCCAGGCCGACAACTCGTCGTCGCGGTCGTTCGGCGCGAGGACGACGATGCGTCGGCGTGCCCTCGCCTCCTCGTCGCGCTCCGCCTCCCAGACGGCGAACCCCTGGGGCGTCGCCACGCCAAGGTTGTCGAACCAGACGGGTGGGGTGGGCGCCGGGAGCAGTTCCCGACAGGCCGCCGCCAGCGGGTGGGCCGGCTCGACGTGGGAGGTCTCCGGATCGGCGAGGCGGGCCTGGTAGATCTCGGCCGCGCCGAGGAGTCCGCCGGGGATGGGACCGCAGGCTCGCACCCACCGCCGCTGCAGCTCCACCCAGCTCGGCGAGGTCGCCGGTGACGGAGCGAGCATGATCGACAGGCACAGGACGTCGTGGGCGCGACGCAGCAGAGCCTGGAACACGCCCTCGCCGGCGTGCGCCTGCGCCGCGAGGAACTCATCGATCGCGCCAGGCTCCGGCCGGTGCCGCTCGGGCGGGTCGCGGGGCAGGTCGAGCGCCGGGATGGGGTGCCGCATGCCGAACTCGTCGCGACAGGCGAACCAGGCTCGGCGAAGGTAGCCGTACGTCTCGGCCGCGTGGGGACCGCCCGCCGGAGCGAACAGGTGCACGACGAGTTCGGGCGCGATCAGGGGACCTGCGCCGTCGCCCGCCATGAGCCCCCCGGTGTCGTCCTTCGCTCGCGCTGGCGGCCGCCGCAACGATCCTGGCACATCGCTGGCGAGCGCACGCAACGCTTCGGCGGAATGGCCAGGCGGGAACAAACGGAGCATCCTGCGGCGCGGCGGACCCGCACCAGACGTTCATGCCGTGCCTATCAGTGTGTTCCAGGGCCTTCCAGGGTTCCAGGTGAGACGACGTCGTCTGTGGTCCGATCAATGAGACGGTCCCTGCACAGCTCCGCGGGGGGACGCTGTGCGGGGACCGTCGCAACGGGAGCCGGGTGGGCCACCGAAGGCTCGGGGCAGGCGCCTGGACCGCGCGATGGTGGCCCACCCGTTCTCATAGCCGTCCTCCGAAGTTGTGCTCAGGCCGGAGCATCACGGACCCGAATGAATGAGCGCAGCCCAGATATCGGGATAGGCCGGGTATCGCTCGCGCAACGCGTGGGCCGCCGCGTGGACGGCGTCGGGCGCGCGGCTCGCGTCGCGCTGGCCGTCACGGACGAGCCGGCCGTAGATGACGTCGACCGCGCGCCGGGCCGGCCGGTCAGGCACTGGCCAGAGCGTCGCGACGACGTGCCGGTAGCCGGCGAGCTGGAACGCTGAGGCGAGGTGAATTGCCTCGTCGGCGAGCCGGCCGCCGGGGCGGGCTGTGGAACAGGCCGACAGATAAGCCAGGTCGGCGTGCTCGAGGCGCAGCCGCGCGACCTCCACCACACTGAACGGTCTGTCCGCGTGGTCGTGTAGGAGCAGCCGGCTACTCGACGGGGCGGCGAGGTCGCTGTAGCCGTGACAGGTGAAGTGCGCCCACGTCGCCGCGGGCAGCGCGTCCTGGACCGTCTCCCGTTGGACCTGCTCGCCGACGAGTGTTCTGGCGTCGCCGCCCAGGTGCGCGACCACGACCGCCAGTTCGGCCTTGGCGCCGGGAAGGTCGGAGGCGCCCGGCGTTCTCGGCATGGCGACCGCCAGCGTCCCGCCTTCTGGCGACGAGCCCGGCGTGGCTCTGCGCCGCGCGTGGATCAGAGCGCGCAGCGTCGGTATGAACGACGATACGACCCGGTCGAGCGCCGTGGACTGTCCTTTGCCAGCGCCGGTGTCCAACCATCCCGCGGCGTGCACGGGCAGAAAGGACAGCGGGCCGGACAGGCACCACCACACCCGTGGTGGAGGAGCTGCCTCGCCGGCGCCGGGCAGAACGCCGAGGATCTCCAGCTGGTCAAGCACCGGGCCGGTGAGATGGTCCCACAGCCAGCCCAGMGTCTGGGTGACACCAGCCCGTGCCTGTGTCCGCTCGTCTCGGTTCGTCGCCGACCCGACGAGGTCCATCGCGGTGAGAAAGGACGTTACCTGCGCCGCGACGGATTCCGGAGTCAGCCCGGCGAGTTCCAGCGGTTCGGCGAGGCCGTCGCCGGACAGAACAATCCCATACGCGCCGTACCTGGAGACGGCGACCAGTACCAGCGCGCCACCGGCGGCGGCGTGAACCAGCTCGGCCAGCCTCGGCGGCCGCAGAAACTCCTGGAATTCATCCAGCTCACGGATGTCGGCGACGAGGCGGTCGAGCTCCTCCCGCGCCGCACGCCGACGCCTCGCGGACAGCTCCACTTCGTCGGCCGCCGCGAGATCAGCGGTCCAGGGCACGGCCGCGTGCGGGGGGCGCGCCAGTTCGGCGGTCAGGGTGCCAAACCGGTCGCCCATTGCCGGCTGCCGGTCTCGCAGCGCGCTCAGGTCGGCGCGCGCGTCCAGTGCCTGCGCGAGCAGCACCCCTCGTCCCTGTTCGAACAGCTCGACCGCGCGCGCCGGGTCGCCCGCGCGGACCGCGCACACCGCGGCCTCGGCGCCGAGGCCGCCGACCTCGGCGAGCAGGTCCTCCTGGTCGGCACGGTACGACTCCCGCGCGGCCAGCTCGCCGAGCAGTTCCACGGCTGCCGCGAAGCCCACGACCGCCTCGTCCCACCGCCCACGCAGCGCCGCGGACCTGCCCCACTGCCGGGCAGCCACCGCCCGCACCCGCGGCGGCGCGACCACGAGGCCGGCCGCCTCCTGGGCGGCCTGTGCCACGGCATCCAGATCCGCCGGYTCGCCGTGCCGGTCGAACCGCGTCAGCAGCGCGGTCGCGAGGTTCGACAGATAGACGGCACGGTCGGGATGATCAGGCGGCGTGACGTCGAGCGCCTGCCGGCTGGCCTCGGCCGCCGCGTCCAGGTCCGGTGACGACTCAGCTCGCTCGGACCGGGTGAGCAGCGCCGCGCCCAGGTTGGACAAGTACAGCGCGCGGTCCGGATGGTGGGACGGGGTGGCTTCCACGGCCCGGCGTCCGATCTCGACCGCGCTGTCCAGGTCCGAGGGCGTCCCCGTCCGGGTGAACCGCGTCAGGTGCGCGACCGCGAGGTTCGACAGACGCCCCGCCCGTTCCGTATGGCCCGCCGGCGTCTCGTCGACGGCCGCTCGGGCGGCGGTCACGGCGGTGTCCAGATCCGTGAGGAGCCCGGTCCGCTCGAAACGCGCCCGAAGGCAGCCACCCAGGTTCGTCAGCATCACGGCGCGGTCGACATGGCCGGGCAGCGTGGCGCCGACCGCTTCGCGGCCGATGTCGACGGCCGCGTCCAGGTCGCTGAGCGTGCCGGTCTGTCCGAAGCGCCGCTGCAGCGCTGCGGCGAGGTTCGACAGGCGCCCGGGCCAGTCCGGGTGGCCGGTCGGGGTGGCGCGGACGGCCGCGCGACCGGCGTCCACGGCGGCATCCAGGTCCGCGAGTGACCCGGTGCGGCCGAACCTCGTCCAGAGCGCGCTGGTCTGGTTGGTCAGATACCGCGCCCGCTCCGGGTCCCCGGGCGGTCCGGCGTCGATCGCCTGGCGCCCGACCTCGATGGCGGCGTCGAGGTCGGCCAGCGCGCCGGTGTGCCCGAAGCGCCGCTGCAGCGCCGCGGCGACATTGGACAGCTGCCCCGGCCGGTCGGGATGGCCCATTGCCATGGCGTCAACGGACCGGCGGCCAGCGTCGAGCGCGGCGTCCAGGTCGGCCGTGACGCCGATCTGCTCGAAGCGCGTCAGCAGAGCGATCCCGAGGCTCGACAGGTAGACAGCGTGATCGGCGCGGGCCGGTGAGGTGGCGTCGACAGCCTGGCGGGCGGCGTCGACCGCGGCGTCCAGATCGGCGCGCACCTGGGTGCGCTCGAAACGGCTCCGCAGCGCCGTGCCCAGGTTCGCCAGCATCGCGCCCCGGTCCGGGTGGTCGGGTCCAGCCGTGTCGACCGCCTGGCTGCTGCTTTCCACCGCCGCGTCCAGGTCGGCTGGCATTCCGGTGCGACCGAAGCGTCGCTGGAGTGCGGCACTGAGGTTCGACAGGCGCTCCGCACGGTCGGGATGGCCGAGGGGGGTCGCGTCGGCGGCCCGGCGGCTGAGGTCTACCGCCGCGTCCAGGTCGGACGGAGCGCCGGTGCGCTCGTAGCGGGCACGGAGCGCACCACCCAGGTTCGAGAGCATCGCGGCGAGATGGTCGTCGTCCACCGCGGCCGCGTCCACTGCCTGACGGCCGATCTCCACGGCCGCGTCCAGGTCGGCTGGCACGCCGACCTGTGAATACCGGGCCAGCAGGGCCGCGGCAAGGTTGGACAGCCGCCGCGGGCGCGCCTCGTCGTTAGCCGACGTCGCGTCGACCGCCTGTCGCAGCAGCCGCACCGCCCCCTCCACGGAGGCGAGGTCGCCCGTCGACCTGCCATGTCGCAGCAGACGGACGCCGTCGCGGGCCCACGTCCGCGGTCCGTCCTTCGCTGCGGTAGGAGGCTGGCCGGTGCCCGCGGACTGCTCGAAGAAGCCTCGTACCTGCTCGGGTACGGCATCGGGCGAAGCCAGGTACACCGGCGCGAGCAGGCGCACCGCGGCAGCGAGGTCCTCCTGGTCGTCGCCCGCGTCGAGTGCCTGGTAACGGAACCAGTGCAGCCAGCCGACCGCGAACGCCACCTCGAGGTCCGCCGCCGGATCGGGAACCGCGGCCAACAGTTCCCGCGCCTGCGCGGTCGCCTCGCTGTCCAGGACCGCCGCCGGGTCCTGGGTCTGGATGAACCGGTCCAGCCGGTGTTGGACCGCCGCCAGTAGCCGCACCCGCATCGCTACCCCCGCCTCGTTCATCCGGCAGCACGAGCAGGACCATCATCGACGTAGGGGGACGCACGACGACACGGGGACGTGATACCGGAGGCGGAGATCCGGAAGCCGTGGCCGCCTGTGACGCCAGCGGCGGCTACGTCACCGTCGCCCCGACGCCGAACCGGCGAAGCCGCCTGAGCAGGCCGTCCCCGAGCTTGCTCCGACCGCGCGTCGTGTGCGTGCCCGCCTGCCGGGCGCGAGGGTGATCACCGCGACGGTGGTGGCGAGTGACGTGGCGGCGGCCCGAGGAGATCCAAGGTCCGCCGGCAGCGAGCGCCGTCCGGCACGCCGAACGGACTCCCCACGCCGGCATCACGCTGCGTTGTAGGCCCTCGACCGGGATCAACGGGTCTATGACGCCGGCATGATGCCAAACTGAGCGACACGGGCCGACACTGTGACGCACAGTAAGGGAAAGTCGACCGGCGACGATCTTTGAGGTCACGCCGTTGACCAGACAGGACGGCATCTAGCGGCGATTCGCGGCACACCGCGCACCGTCACGGCACCAGGCAAGTATCACGGAGAGTAATCCTCATAATCCTCCGGTCGTGGGTTCGAGCCCCACCCGCCCCACCGGCCGACCCTTGGGTGGGTGGCGCATGCCGCCCGACCTGGGCTTTTGGCGGTTTTCGTGCCAGGTTTCGCGATCTTGTTAACTTCTTCGTTACATCCTCGGTGTCCCGACCAGCGCGTTTGTGTCCGGCTCGGCCTGTGCTCGCTGTCACGGGCGCCAACGACGCGGCCCGTCCCGCTGGGGCTGCATTCGGGCCGCAGCCCCGACGTCACCTGGGCCGCCGTGGCTGCGGCGGTGATGCTCACACGCGCTGCCKGGAAGGCCTGCATCGGCGGTGAACGCAACCGAAGCCGCGATCGCTGTGGTGTTCGACCACCAGCGCCGCCGCGGCCGAGGTCGACCGTTGCCGGCACGCGTCCCCGCGCAGGTTCGATCTCGAGCACCCTTCCAGCTGTTCAGGCAGACCTCGGCTGGACAACGCCCCGGCTATGTAGCCCAGCCGCCGCAGACCGCTTGACCTGGYCGCCCACACGCARCTTCGCTTCACTCAGGGTGTGGCCGGCTCCCCGTTCACCCGAAGCCACACAACGTCCAGACCCGGACAGATGCGTGCCATATTCTCTCGCCAGAGAATCCACCGCTAGAACTGCTCGCTCTGCAACGACTCGACTTGCACCACCCCGAAGGCAGGGAGAAGCTTGCCGCGCACAGTCTAGACTAGATCGTCACTTGACTGAGATTGAGAACCTGCGCGGAGGGAAGGTTGCATGGCTCAAACAGATTCCTCAGACTGGAGCCGACCCTCTCCTTTGGGACACGGCGAATCCATACGCGACATGGGAAACGTCGCCTCTCCACTGCTTGCAGGATTCAGCCTGGCGGCCATCGTGGGTCTCTTGGGAAAGAGGGACGAGCTGCGCTTCCCTGACGAAACTATGATCTTCCTAGCCTTGGCGGCCTGTTCGCTAATCGGCTCCCTTCAGTTCAGCTTCAACGCGCGCATGAACCTCTGGTCCGCCGCCGACGCAACTAATTGGTCGCCAGAGCTAGATACCGACAACTCCTTGAAGGAAGATCTAATCGAGGCCCAGAATGACGGCTACAGGAACTGGTGGTGGTGGAAAAAATTCGTACAGTCTAGCTACAATATAGGGATCGTTTCCATCTTCGTCAGCCTCGGACTGATACTAGTTCCAGCCGAGGATAAAGAGGATCAATGCGAACTATGGATCGCGCCCAGTATCGCTGGCCTCGCCATCCTCATGCAGCTAATTTGGATGGCCCTTGCGTGGAAAATGAGGCATAGAGACCAGACCGAGAGTGTCAAGCCTATGAAATTTTGGGACTGGATCAAAGTTTGCAAAGACATGCGACAGTCCGACTCGACACGCAATCCTACCAACCCGACTACTGGCCGCCAATGACCGCATCACGCACCTCACGCCCGCAACGCACAGATGCATACTCGGCTGACAAAGTCGGATACGACTCAGCCCGATCAACCGCCGCGCCAGCACCCCGTCACGAACACCCGAACAAACCCGTAGACGCCGTGCAGGGCAAGGTGACGGGTGCTTAGCAGCAGCGCCACGACAGACAGGTCCACCGCCGGCGCGACGAGCGGCGCCACCCACACGGGCACTCCGAGTCGTAGGCCGAGGGCGAGGACGTTGCCGAAGCCGAAGCAGAACGTGAGCACGACGACGATCCCGACGATCACGGTGACTATCCGGACCGGAGCATCCGGAACCCTCGAACCCGCCAGAACCTCGGAACAGTCGTTTGATCCGGCGGATGATGTTCCCGTCCCAGCGGTCACTGGGCGTCGCCGCTGGTCAGGCCCCGTGTGGCGACTGGTCGGATGGTGATTTCGGGGCCTTCGACCATGATCGTCCGGTTCTTATTGTGGTGCGTTAGGTCCACCGAATTGTTGATCATGGCACTGACCTGCGGTAATGCGGTTTATGATCTATGTGGTTGAAGTTCGGTTGCCAGACTGGTGCTGGTTGGGCGCCGATGGCCGGTTCGAGCCCCGTACGGGCGACCATAATTCTGTTGCGCGAACCGCACGCATTGGCGCTCGGCGCGGGAGGTCGCCGCTGGTGTGGCTCCGGCGCTGGCCGCCGACCCCGACTGGCTTGTGCTGCCTCTGCGGCGCTGCCCGCAGCCAAGGCACGTGGGGGCCTTGACGAGGTCACGGAGTTCGAGACGGACGTGCTGGCCGGGTTCGTGCTGGCGCGGGCGGCGGCGGGCCTGGCTGACAAGACGATCCGGTCCGACGTCGGGCACGTGGAGCAGATCCGGTCCTGGTTCGGCTGCCCGTTGTGGGAGATGACCCCGCCCGACGGGGACGTCTACTTCGGGCAGGTGCTCCGCCGCGCGGCACCGGCGACCCGCTCGTCCCGAGCGCAGGCGCTGAAAACCTACTTCCTGTTCTTGGACCTGCGCCACAAGGTAGAGATCCACAACCTGACTGGCCATGTCCTGGCGTGCCCGGTCGACGAAATGAACCGGCCGCGCGGGCAGCCGGCGCTTCGTTGCGTATCCCGCCGAGCCAGGCCCAGATCGACGTGCTGTTTACCGGGTGGCGTGGCGGGCTGGCAACGTGCCGCAAGTTTGCCACCGCCGCGCGTAACTACGCGGTCGCATATTCCGGTGGAAACCTTGCGGCGTTCRAAGTGGCCGAGGAACTTTTGCCATTCGGTGTCGGTGGGGACCCTGTATTCCTCTGTGGGTCGTAGGTCTCGTCGTCGGGCGAGGAACGCACGGTGTGCCTGGACGGCCTCGTCGGGGTAGACGGCCTTGTAGCCAAGGGTGACATTGATGTCTTGATGGCCGGCTATCTCGGCCGAGTTGGTCACCGCCGCCCAGCAGGTCGCCGACCACCTCACCGCCACCGGCCGACCCGTCACCCGCACCGCACTCGCACACGGCGTCCGCACCGCCGGACACACCCTCTCCAACGACCGCGCCCGACTCCTGCTCGAAGCAGTCCGGCCCGCCCCGCCCGGCGACCGGCCGTGACAGCCC
>NZ_MBLN01000007.1:0-12061 GCF_001854645.1 Pseudofrankia sp. EUN1h
CCTCGTCCACGACCACGCCCGCCGGCGCCCCATCGCCATCCACCGGTCTGACCGGGATCGCCCCAGCCGCCGTGTCAGCCATCGTGTCGGTCATCTGGTGTCTCCTCTACCTGCACAGATGCACAGAGTGTCACAGGGGAGTTACACYGTTGTTCTTACAGGCCCGGTCGAGTATCTGGGTGAGGGTGGTGTGGGCGGCGCGGGTTGCGGTGAGCAGGGCATCTAGGTAGGCGGGAGGGAGGGCGCCGAGGTCGAGGCCGGCGGCCTCGACGAGGTCGCATAGTGCTGTGGCTTGTTGGGGTGTGGGTCGCGCGTCGTGGGGGCAGCGAGCGAGAAGGAGGCGGGCGGCGTAGGCGTCGGCGGTCTGGATGGCGGTGCTGGTGAGTCGGGTGGCGAGGTGGCGGGCTTTGGTGGGTTGGTGGAGCGCAGTGAGGTCGAGGGTCGCCAGGCCGAGGTGTATGCGGTAGGTGTGCGGGGTGTCGGCGGCGAGGGTGTCGAGGGCGTGTTCTGCGCCGGTGAGCGCAGCGATCATCTCCGGCGTGGCGGGGTGGAGGTAGGCGCGTAGGCAGGTGGCGGTGCAGGTCTCCCAGGGGCTGGTGAGCGTCGAGGTGTCGAGCAGGCTGGTGGCGGTGCCGAGGTCACCGGCCGTGGCGTGGGCGAGGATTTGGGTTTGGCGTCCTTCTCGTAGACGTAGGCCGATGCCGCGGTGGGTGTGGGCGTAGGTGTAGGCGTCGACCCAGCGGCCTTGGGTGGTGAGGGTGGGGATCGCGTCGGTGAGGCGGATCGTCCAGGCCCAGCGGCGTAGCCGTTGCCGCTGCTCGGCAGTGGCTTCGATGGTGGCGAGCGGGAGTCGCTGGCCGTCGACGATCAGGTCGGTGTGGTTGTTCACCGCGTCGGCGAGGGCGTCGAGTCGGGTGAGTGCCTGTGCGGCGTCGCCGGCGCGGCGGGCGAGGCGGGCGAGGTTACGGACGGGCTCGAGGAGGTAGGTGGCCTCGTCCCCGGTCAGAGGTCGGGTGAGGTGAAGAAACGGGCCGATGAGCTGCCAGCAGAGCTGGCGGGCGAGATCGGGCAGGCCGCAGTCGGCGGCGGTGAGCGCGGCCAGGTTGATCACGTGGCCGGCGCGGTTGAGGGTCGGCTGCCGCTGGGTCTGGTGGGCTTGGTCGGTGAGGTAGGCGATCCGGTCCGCCAGCGGCGGGYAGGTGGGCCGGCCCTGGGGCACCAACGGAAAGTGGCGGGCGGCGGTCGCGAGGATGCTCATCGGGGCAGGTCGGGCAGCAAGGCGCGGCGGGCAGCGTGAGCAAGGGTTGCTTGATCGGTAGCAGCGAGGCCGACTCGATTCCAGTGGAAGATCATGATGTGGGTGAGGACGGCGCGTAGGCCTCGTCCGAGCGTGCCGGTCGTGGCGGCGGTGGCGAGGGTGTGGCCAGCGGTGTGGAACGCGGTGCGCCATCCGGTGGCGTGGGCGAGCGGCCCGGCGGGCGCGAACAGTGGATCGCGTGCCTGGTCAGGGCCCGCGATCAGTCCTCGGAGGCGGCCGTGGAGTTCTGCTGGTTCGCTGCCGGCGGCCCGGGGTGGGGGGCGAAGCTGGGTGATGCGGTCGAACACGTCGCCGCGTTCGAAGGTGTCGAGGCCGGCGGCGGTCAGCAGGGTGCCGCACAGCAGCAGCGATACCGCTGCCCGGCCGAGGCCGGGTGTCGGCTGGCGCAGGTAGGCCAGGACGCCGTGGCTGTCGGCGCAGAACAGCTCGTGCACGGTGTCCATCGCCGTCGTGCCGCCGAACGCGGCGATCTCAGGCTCGTAGACGGCCGGCCGCCATGCCGCCACGTCGGCCGCCACCAGATCGTCGAGAAGCGGACGGACCACGGTCGCCGGGTCGACGCCGGGTGCGGCTTGCAGGCGGATGCGCMAGCCGGGCGGTTTACGCAGGAACCACCAGCCGAGAACAGCCCCAGTGATGCGGAGCTGGTCGAGCGCAGGGCCGACCCGGCCGGCGACGACCATCTCCGCACCGGCCGGGTCCGTGAACTGKATGTTCACCTGGTACCAGCCGTTCTCAGCGTGGCGGTGTAGGGCGGTGCGGCCGGCAGCTTGGTAGGTCGCGACGGCGTCTGTGAGCATGTCGGGGTCCACGCCGGTTTTGAGGGCGGCGAGGGATGCGGGGGTGCCGGCGAGGACGGCGTCGACGGCCCTGGTGAGCGGGTCGGTGACGAGAGCGGCTAGTTGATCAGTAGGCATAGGTCCCATCCCGAGCGGGTGGTGCCGTGGCGTGCGGTCGTGGCGGCGAGTCGGTCGCCGGCGTGGCCGGTGAGCAGCCCGCCGGTGGCGGTTGGCGGGCCCGGGTCGCAGGCATGGTGGCGGGCCAGGTGCCGCGCGAGCGCGGGGAGCCGGGCTGCGAGGGCGGGGGCGTCGGCGGCGGCGCGCCACACCGTCTGGTAGGTGCCGGCCGGCCCGTGACACAGACCCGGTCCGGCGAGCCCGGCGAGCCGTTCGTCGGTCAGGTGCGCGGCGAGGACGGCTTCGGCGGCCTGCTGGCGGGCCGGGTCGGCGGTGGCGATCGCGGCGAGCTGGTGGGCCCGGGCGACGCCGGGTACGCCGTAGCACCAGGACGCGCGGCCCGCGGCGCGCTGGGACGACCGGCCGGCTCGTAGGTCTGCGCGGGTGATCCATTGTGGCCACCACGGGCCGGCGGGGTCGTCTTGGAGCCACCGGTCATACTCGGTCAAGATCTGGATGAGGGCGTCGCGCTGGCCGTCGACCTGGACGCCGTGCGCGGTGGCGAGGGCGAGTAGGGCGAGGATGCCTGCGGCGCCGTGAGCCATGCCGAGGTTGGCGTGGCCGCCTGGGGTTTTCACGGTTGTGTCGGGGTCGTGGCTGACCCACCAGCCGGGTGTCCAGGTGCCGTCCGGGTCGCGGCGGGGTTCGGCCAGGTGGGTCAGGTAGGTCAGTGCCCGGCCGAGCACGTCGCTGCCCGGCTGGTAGCGGAGCAGGTATGCCCCCAGGCCGGTCAGTCCGGTGAAGATGTCGAAGTCCTGGAACGCGACCTGCCCTTGGTCGGCGCTTTGGGTCGCAGCGGATACGCGGCGCAGCGTGAGTGACTCGATGTGCCGGTCGAGGTGGGCCACCGCCCGCTCATAGCGAGGCTGTCCGTCTGCTTGGGCGGCGTGGAGCAGCAGGCCGATCGCTGGCACGCCGCGGAAGAGCCCGGCGTGGGGGCCGAGGTCGAGGGGCTCGTGAGTAGCCAGGCGGATCGCGGCCTGCGCTACCGGCCAGCCCGCTTCGTCGTGCAGGGCCTCTTCGATCGAGAGGAGCGCTGCGCCCGCGGCGCCGGAGGCCAGCGACTGGGCCACCACCGTCCGCCTCGGTCCAGGCGGCGTGGTCACTGACCGGGTGGTCATGGGCCGGCGTTCGCTGGCACGGGTAGCCGCGGCTCGCGGGCTGTGGTGGCTGGGTGCAGGGCGAGGTAGCGGCGGGCGGCGGCTTGGGCGAGGCGCAGGCTGGTGGCTTCGAGGGCCTTGTCGATGCCGACAGCGCGCACGTGATGGTCGTGCAGCAACGACCGCAGCACGGTCGCGGGCTCCCGCTGCTCGGCGAGTATCCGGTAGTAGCGGGTGAGCGCGTTGTCCCGGGCGTTCCATGCCGCGGCGACGGTGGCGGGGGCAGGCTGGTCGGTGAGGCGCAGTGTGTGGTCGCGTAAGGCCCGGTCCAGGGGGCCTGTCGGTGGATGGGGCAGGGCTAGGAGTCGGTGGGCTCCGGTCGTCGGGTCGGGGGCGAACGCGAACGCGAGTCGGGCCAGCGACGCCGCGGCAAGCGCCTGCGCAGGAACAGCGCTGGGTGCAGCACCGGCGAGTTGGGCGATCGCGGCAGCGGTGTCGGCCGCGAAGACCGCCTCGGCGGCCTCCAATGCGGCTCCGGTGCCATAGCGTCCCGGCTGCGGCTGGTAGCCGACCAGGGCGATTCCGGCGAGCATGCCCCGGGCCTGGAGGTCGCGGGCGAACGCGGCGAGGCGGGCGGCAAGTGGGCCGTAGGCGCCCTGTTCGGGCACGCGCAGATAGAGATCGAGGTGCTGGTCGGTCTCCGGGCGTATCAAATCCAGCTGCCGGCCTGCCCACCATCGGCTGATCTGGCCGGTGGTCTGCAGGGCTGTCAGTAGCACGGTGGCGTGGCCGGTGAGGATCTCGGCGAATCGGGCGGGGTTGCCGTGCAGCTGCGCGTGTACCACCGACGCGTCGCCCGGCTGGCCGGCCGGCGCTGGGGCGGCGGTCGCGACCGGAGGCCGCCGCGACATCGGGACGGTGCGCACCATCGGCACGGTGAACTCGGCGGGCCGGCCAAGCCAGCCGTCCCTGTCCGCGGCGCCTTGTTCCCACAGCTCGATCCGGGTGGCCGGGTCGGCGCGGTTCAGCCGGGCGCGCAGCAGGTCCCGGTCCAGCGGCTGGCTTAGATCGAGCGGCAGGCGTTGGTCGTCCTCACAGAGCACGACCTGTTCTGGGACTGACCATCGTTTCCGCCAGCCGGCCAGCGCCTCGTCCCACACTGCCGCAGTGGTTCGGCGGCGCAGAGATGGTTCGGTCACGAGCCAGCGGGCCGGGACGAGCACGGTGCGCCGGTAGCGGATGCGGGGGGTGTGCGGCAGAGCGCGGGCGGCGCCGAAGTCGAACGGGCCGTAGAACGCACACCGGCTCTGCCCGACCTCCGCGAGGAAACGCGCGAGTCTGGGGGTGCGGCCCCGCAGGTCGAGCGCGTGCAGGATCCGCGGCAGTACCTGCTCCCCGGTGGCCCGGCGCATCAGGTAGAGCTGGTCCGCGTCGGCGGTGACCGCCAGGTCCTCGAGCGTGAGGGTGTCGCGTGGGTCGGGGTGTTCGCCGAGGGAGAGCACCTCGTCCAGCAGCCGTGGCACGCCGGTCACGTTGCCGTTGTGGGTGTACCGCGGTGGGAACGACAGCTGCACCGCAACCGCCCCGTCTCGCCCGGCGCCGAACGAGGCCGCCAGGCTGGCCCGGTCGGTCTCGTCGAGCAGATAGGCGAAGCGGCCCGCCATGCTCGTCTGCGCCCGCGGAGTTGCTGTCGCCCACAGCTGGAAGCGGCCCCGGTCGATCGCCTTGGCTGAGGCCGCGTGCAGCGCGAACCCGAACTCGACCCGCCCCGGACCCACGATCTCCTCGCCCTCGGTGGCCACGGTCAGCGCCTCGACCACCCGGTCGGTCAGCTCGATCTCGGCAGCGCTTTCCAGCGCCGCGCGCTGCAGCAGCGTCAGCAGGCGGGCGTCGCGTTCGGTCAGCATTCGCCACACCGGCCGGGCCCGCGGCGCGGCCGGGAAACCGGTCGGATAGCCAAGCCCTGAGTCAGCGAGCAGCTCTCCGACGGGGACGAGGGCACCCGGCCCGTAGCGCGCGAGGAATCGGGAGTGGTACTCCAGCCACGCCATCTGTCCGAACGGCCGTGTCCCTACCCGTACCAGCGTCTCCACCGCTGCCGCGGCCTCCTGCAGCACGCTGGCCGGCAGCGTGATCTCCATGTCGGCGCGGACGTCGACCGCCAGCACGCCGCCCGCAGTCATCGGCTCGCCCACCCCTGCGGGGGCGAGCGCATGCATGACCTCGGCGATGCGGGCGCGCCGCGCCGTCGCCTGCTCGGCGTCGGTGGACGCGTCGTGGTTGGCTGCCGCCAACTCGCCGGCGATCTCCTCCAAACGGGCCAGAACCTGCGCCGGCGCCGACAGATCTGCGCGTGCCGGGGCACTGGCCATGACCGCCCGCAGCACATCGATGACGTGCGCGAGTCCGTCGACGGCACTCGCGGGCGGGTGAAGGTTCGTCAGGAGCACGCCCTGATCGACGAGCCTGTCGAGCAGCGTGCGGATGGTGGCCGCGCGGGCCGACGGGAACGCGATCTGGAGGTCGGCGCGCAGGTCGGTGAACCGCCGTGGGAGGTGCGTCGCCGCGAGCGTCGCGGCCAACGGTTGCGAGCAGCGCACCGATATCTCCGTGACCGGAGCCTCCGCACGCCGGTTGAGGCCCACCGGCACGGGCCATTGCGGGACCACGAACCTGCCATCGCGCACCACCCCGAGGGAGTTCGCGACCACGGTGAGCCCGTCACGCACGTTCGGGTCGGCTTCCAACCGTGCTACCAGGCTGTGCAGCCAGGCCGCGTCCGCTCGTACCGCGACGCGCGGTGTCCCGGCCGCCACCGTGGCCCGGTCACCGACCTTGACCGAGGCGACTCCGGCGAACAGACCGAACGGCGTCACCCGGCGCGCCCACCGCGCCAGGTAGAAGCAGGTCGCCAGTACAGCTCGCCGTATCTCCTGCGTGCCAGCGCCCTCGCGGCCCACCAGCTGTTCGACCCGATCGGCAAGAGCGGGACTCGCTAGCGCCACTGCTGCACAGACGTCGGGTCGCGCCCACACCCCGGCCAGCCAGGTCTTGCCGTCGACGTCCGCGTCGTCGAGGATGCCGACGCCGTGCGGCAGATCCAGGCCGACCGGCGCGGTCGACAGTCGGACCAATACCGGCTCCGCCGGCGTGTACGAGGCAGGCATGGTGTCGGCCACTCCTTTCAACCGCCTACGGGCAGAACCTGTGGCCGGCCACCGGCCCGCCTGGTCGTTCGGGCGGGCCGGCGGCGAGCGGCTCCTAGAACGGGTCGTTCGCGTTGCTGATGCAGGCCGTCGTCGCACAGGTCGAGCCGCAGCCGTCGCTGGTGTCGCAGTCGGCCATGGGCGCACCGGGCACGAGCGACTCGATCACCTGCAGGTCCAACTCGAACTCGTCGAGCTCGGCAGGCGCCGAGCTGGTGGGTGCGCTGGCGGTGTGGACGGTGTCGGTGGGGGTCATGGGTCCTCCTGTCGGAGATACGGGTGTGATCCGCGCGTGGCCGTCAGGTCCGCGCACGCTTCAGGACGGGCCCGGCTCCATACCGCCGGGCCACTCGATGGCGACGAGCTGATGAGTCTTCGTCAACACCGCCGCGCCGGCCGGCAGCAACGCCCAGTCCGTGCCTGCGGGCCATAGCGAGAACCGAGGAGCGGCCCGGCCCGTCCGGTCCCAGGCCCGCGTCGCCTCGACCATCGCCGCGGCAGCCTCGCCTGCGTGCGGACCGAAACCGCAGGCACCGAACTCCGAGTCCCCCGGCCGGGCACCCTCACCCACCGGGCGGGCCACCTCCGGGCCGGCGAGCCGAACGATCTGCACAGCAAGCGAGTCCCCGACCGCCGCTCCATACGGGAACATCTGCACCCCGTCACCGACGAGTGCCGCCTTGTCCTCGACACCGACCCGGCAGAAACCCGGCAGATAGCAGGCGAACCACAACGTCAGATCCGCGAACGACGTCCCCCTCCTACCCAGGACGCCCGACCACGCCTGCGAGCGACCCGCCGCGAGCACCCCGTCCAACCGGGACGGCTCCGCAGGCACGCCCGTCTCGAACCGCGCTGTGACCGACCCGCCCGACGGCGCAGGAAGGTGGAAGGTTCGATCGGCGTGGCCGCCGACGCCCTGCGCCGGGACGAACCCACACACCTCCGCCGACGTACTGACCAGATGGCCCGGGGCACGACGGAAACCGATCGACCGGGTGATCCCGTTCATCCGCAGCGGCACCACCAGCCGGCCCGCCGCGGTCAGCTGCTCCACCAACGCCGGCGACACGTCCCACGCCCCCACCGTGAWCACCACGGCGTCAAACGGCTCTTCACCAGGCACGCCATGGTCGGCGTCGCCGACCAGCACCCGCACCCGATCGCCATAACCCGCTGTGGCAAGCAGCTCCCGCGCGTTCGCCACGATCTCCGGATCGATGTCCACACTGACCACCCGGCCATGACGGCCGACAACCTCGGCGATCAGGGCCGCGTTACAGCCCCCGGAACCCACCTCCAGAACACGCATCCCCGGACGCAGCTCGGCCTGCTCCAACATCCGCGCCTGAATAAAAGGCGCCGACACGGAGGAAATAATCACTCCAGCCGCGTCACGTTTCGTGGTCACCGAATCCGCCGCGTTGTACGCCGCGAGCAGCGACGTCTCGGACGGCATGAAAGCTTCCCGCGACACCCGGCGAAACGCCGCCTCCACTTCCGACGAACGGATGTCTCCATCCGCGATCATCTTCTCCACCATCGCGGCGCGAGCCTGGCCGGCCTCTTCGGCCACATCAAGCACCTGACCCATCAGTCCTCCGTTCTGCAAAAGTGATGCAACGTGTGATCTTAATATTTTGTTCGACACGGAGTCGACTATCGACCTGCAACATAAAGTCGCGGGCGCCAGGATTTCTACACGAGACCGGCAGAAGATCTAAACTCGGACGAAAGAGTGCTGGGCGCCCGGCTCCACATATAGCTGCCCTCGCCTGTAGCGTTCGCCGAGATTTACACCATCGGCCAGATCATCCCGACACTCAGGGTTGCGTGGAAGGCCAGCCCTGTCCGCAGTATGTCTGCAGTGGTTGTCGGACAGGTAGGGTCCGACTCCCGGCTCGGTCGCGCGATGGGGACCGTGGACGCTGGAGGACGAGGCGGCGCACACCGCGCCGGACGCACGCGTTAAGCCGACGGCGCGTGCCTACCACATTGGGCCGCGTGTAGTCGTCGAACTCGTCCCTCCAGGACTGCCGAACGCCTGGTCGGGTCGCCAGGTGGAAGACGATGTCGCACCCGACGACGGCATCATCCAGGCCGTCCTGGGCCAGGTCGRCACTGACGAGGACGCACTGCGGGTCGTCCCTTACAGGCGCGAGGTTCTCGTCGGGGAGAGCGTCGGAACCCTGCACCGGCAGCCGACGGCGACGGTCGTGACTTCTCGGGCAACCAGGTTCTCGACGAGATGGGATCCAATGAAGCCGCCCGCGCCGGTGGCCATCGCCCGGTTCATCGGACTGCCGCCGCAGGCCCAGYGGGCCGGAAGCCTGCTGATCGCCGTCAGTGCTGTCGCTTGGCGTGCCACCGTTCATGCTCGACGTGTCCACCACGCATCCCTGGTCGCTGTGGCCCGCATCGGCTGTCGCCGGCAGGGCCCGGCGCACGATCCCCGCCGGCCTGATCAGGAAACCCGGCCACCAGCGCGGGCGGTACCCTCCACAGCCCGTCCAATGGCAACCAGCCGATGACGGAAGGTAGCCACGTCCGATAGCCTCATGCTGGTCGACGACACCTGCCCGACAAGACGTTGGAGGTGCGGCGTGGCGAGTAATCGTCATCCCCCGAACCGGAATCTGGCCTGGGAACGACTCCAACATGGCTGGTCACACGACGAGGTCGCCCGCCGCGTCGGCATGGAGATGGACCACGCCGGCGAGACGTACACCGGCCTGTCCGCCAATACGGTCAGGCGATGGGAGACCGGCGAGCGACACCCCGAGCCGCGTTACCGCAAACACCTGGTGACCGTGTTCGAAAAGCCCGCGAGCGAGCTCGGCCTGCTCACGCCAGCCGAGCTAAAGATGCGCCCTGACGTCGCTACGGGGAGGACAGACGGCATGCAGTCTGGCGCGATTGGTGACGCGAACTGGGACCGCGCGGCCGTCCTTCGCGCACTACTTGGAGCAGGAGCGCTACCGCTGCTGAGCCCGTTGCTGTCCGCAACGTCGGCCGAGGACGACTCGCAGACTAGATCTTTCCAGGTGGACCCCGAGACCTACACGGAAATCGCGAACGGTCAACGAGAACTGTACTGGAACAGTCCTCCGCGTCCGCTATTCGAAGCCTCCTTCGCGCACACCCACCTGGGCGTCGCACTCTTGCGCGGCGCTAGCGGCACGCAGCGCGCTGCTCTTGCCGCCGGGCTGGTCCAGTCGGCGCTGCTCGCCGGACGCCTCGCCTTCTTTGACCTCGGCCAGCCTGCCATCGCCACACGCTGCTACGAGGTCGCCCTCACAGCCAGCAAGGAGGCCGGCGACCACGCACTCGCCGCCACAGTCCTCGGCCACATGGCCTTCGTCCCCGCCTTCAGCCAGGACCCTGACAGTGCGCGGAACCTGATCACCGCCGCGCTGCAGCACTGCTGGCACGGCGTCCACCCCATCGTCCGGTCCTGGCTGCACTGCGTGTCCTCCGAGATCGAAGCCAGAAACGGCGCCGCGACAACCAGCCGCCACCAGATCGACCTCGCCGAAGCCTCGCTGCCCGACGATGCCGGCGATCTCACGTGGTTCGACTTCTACGACGCGGCCCGTCTTGATTCCTTCGCCGGCTACGCCGCCCTCACAACGGGCGATCATCCGGAAGCTGCCCGCCGACTGGCCGCGGCGGCGGACCAGCTCGGCACGCGGGGAAGCAAACAGCGCAGCGTCATCCTCGCCGATCTTGCCGGAGCACACGGCCGGGATGGCGACCGCGTCGCTGACTACCTTGGTCAAGCGATCGAGACGCTCGCCACCGACTGGTACGCGACCGGGATGGACCGCGTACGCGCGATCCGGCCAATGCTGGGAGACAGCAAGCACGGTCAAAACATCGACGGGCAGATCAGAGCACTGTCACCAGCATCCTGACCTCCATCTACAGAGTGTCAGTTCGCCTCGTTGCGTTTGCGCACCAGATCTGATAGGTCGGTCAGAGAGTCGAGGCGAAACAGGCAGCGGTCGGCGACTGCAGGATCCTCAAGGATGTAGCCCCACGGGCCCCGACGGATGAGAGCGGTCGCCATGCCAACGGCCTGCGCGGGGCGGATGTCATTGTCGAGCCGGTCACCGACGTAGAGCACCTCACCGGCCGGGCAACCCGCTTCGACGACGACGCGGTGAAAAAACTCCGCCGATGGCTTCTCCACACCCCAGCCGTCCGACGTGCCGATCACGTCAACGGGGAGATCCAATGCCCGCAGGATGGCCTCGGCGCGGGCGGTCTGGTTCCCCGCCAGGCCGACCAGCAGACCCTCTGCGCGTAGCGCTGCCAGGCACGGCCGCGCATCGGCGTACAGGTTCTCCTCGCCGAACGACTCCGGCTGACCGGCCGCCGCGCGCCACTCCCGCTCCGCCCCGAGGTCAAATCCGGCCCGGAACACCTGGAATACCTCCCGGTAATCCAGCCCGCGGGCGATCACGGCGCCGAACACCGCGGAAAACGTGTGCCGAGGCACTTCTAGCCAGTCCGCCCACGTCCCGTACTCCCGGGACTCATCCACGATCGTCTCACCTACGTCGAAGAACACCGATCTGATCGGCACGCGGGCCCTCCCGACTGGTCAGACTGCGGATGATGCAAACCCCCAGCATGAGGCTATCGGACGTGGCTACCTTCCGTCATCGGCTGGTTGCCATTGGACGGGCTGTGGAGGGTACCGCCCGTGCTGGTGGCCGGGTTTCCTGATCAGGCCGGCGGGGATCGTGCGCCGGGCCCTGCCGGCGACAGCCGATGCGGGCCACAGCGACCAGGGGTGCGTGGTGGACACGTCGAGCATGAACGGTGGCACGCCAAGCGACAGCACTGACGGCGAGGCGCCCATGGACTCGGGACCACCTTCGCCAAGCCAAGCGGTATCGACTTGCCCCCTCCCTCGCGCCGGAGTGGCCTCCATGACCTGCTTCGAATCTTCCGGAGGTCGCGACCCGAATCGGCTGTCCTCCGGATCCCCTCGCACGCCAGAGCTGTCAACTACCAGCGCAGCGGCAAAGGCCCTGCCCGCCGGCATGCCGCGGCAGTTGACGGTGCGTGACAAGGTGGAAGCGAATCGCTCGATCGTGCGATGGCTGGCCTCCACCCCGGCCGCACCTGCCGTCGCCCGTTGGCAGACACACGCGACGCTGTCGGGATGGCGGCTGCTCTCGCTTCTGGACGACGCGCAGCTCGTGATCAGCGAGCTTGTCGCCAATGCGGTCACCGCCTCCACGAACACCAACACGCCGGACCCGCTCTCCCATTGGATCGCCGTTCGGCTCACCGACACTGACCGCCGACTTGTGATCGAGGTCTTCGACACCGCGCCCGCCATGCCCGCCCGCTCCATGCCCGACCCGCTGGCCGAGTCCGGACACGGACTCCACCTCGTCGACGCGCTGGCCACCTGGGGCTCCTATCCGACTGCGACAGGGCCAGGCAAGATTGTCTGGGCCGCGTTGG
>NZ_MBLN01000008.1:0-9308 GCF_001854645.1 Pseudofrankia sp. EUN1h
TGCGTGGTGGACACGTCGAGCATGAACGGTGGCACGCCAAGCGACAGCACTGACGGCGAGGCGCCCATGGACTCGGGACCACCTTCGCCAAGCCAAGCGGTATCGACTTGCCCCCTCCCTCGCGCCGGAGTGGCCTCCATGACCTGCTTCGAATCTTCCGGAGGTCGCGACCCGAATCGGCTGTCCTCCGGATCCCCTCGCACGCCAGAGCTGTCAACTACCAGCGCAGCGGCAAAGGCCCTGCCCGCCGGCATGCCGCGGCAGTTGACGGTGCGTGACAAGGTGGAAGCGAATCGCTCGATCGTGCGATGGCTGGCCTCCACCCCGGCCGCACCTGCCGTCGCCCGTTGGCAGACACACGCGACGCTGTCGGGATGGCGGCTGCTCTCGCTTCTGGACGACGCGCAGCTCGTGATCAGCGAGCTTGTCGCCAATGCGGTCACCGCCTCCACGAACACCAACACGCCGGACCCGCTCTCCCATTGGATCGCCGTTCGGCTCACCGACACTGACCGCCGACTTGTGATCGAGGTCTTCGACACCGCGCCCGCCATGCCCGCCCGCTCCATGCCCGACCCGCTGGCCGAGTCCGGACACGGACTCCACCTCGTCGACGCGCTGGCCACCTGGGGCTCCTATCCGACTGCGACAGGGCCAGGCAAGATTGTCTGGGCCGCGTTGGACCATGACAGGCCCGAGGCCGGCCGCGGTGACGAGTCGCGGTCTCTGCCTCGCCGGGCGCCGACGGCTCTCGCGGTCGGTGACGCTCCGGCTGTCCATGACCTGGTCCTGCTACGACGGATCCGCGACGGCCTTCTCACCGGGGTAAGCCCGCGCACGGGCTGTGCCCTGTCGGAGCGCCGCAGCGCGTCCGCTCCCGTCCGGACGAAATCGCGACCGTGATCGTCGCACCGCGGGCCTCCGCATCGCGCTACCTGAGCCTGGCCGCCGGTCTTTGGCGTTGATCACCGGCAACCGTTCCCAAAACCGTCAGGTCGAGGCCGGCACATCCCTGCCACCGCCGCAGTTTGATCTTCCCGTGAGGAGAGGGCACCTTTCGCGCGCCCAAACACAGTCCCGCCACTCACCACCCTTCCCGGTGAGTCAAAACCGAGCCCTTGACCGCCTTCATCGTCGCCCCTTGTAATCACGTAAAGGACTAGCAGGACCATGACCACGAGCGATTCACCGTCCCAAGCATCGGGCACGGAGCTGTACATGAACCGGCCGCATTCGGCCCGTATGTATGACTACTACCTGGACGGTAAGAACAGCTATCCCGCCGATCAGGAGGCCGCCGAGGCGGTCCTGCGTGACTTTCCCCAGGCGCGGACAGTGGCCAGGTGCAATCGGGCGTTCCTGGGCCGTGCGGTCAGGTATCTCGCCACCATGGGGAGGATCCGCCAGTTCCTGGATATCGGCACCGGGATCCCGACCTCGCCGAACCTGCACGAGATCGCACAGTCGATCGCTCCCGACGCCCGGATCGTCTACGTCGACAACGATCCGCTCGTTCTGGTGCACGCCCGCGCTTTGCTGACCAGCCGGCCAGAAGGCGCCACCGCTTACCTGGACGCCGACCTACGCGACCCGGAGAAGATCCTCGGCTCCGCCGAGGTACGTGACACCTTCGATCTGTCCCTCCCGGTCGCCTTGTCCCTGAACGCGATCCTGCATTTCATCCCCGACGCCGACGACCCCTACGGCATCGTTCAGACGCTGCTCGACGCGCTGCCCGACGGCAGCCACCTGGTCCTCACGCACGCCACCGCCGACTTCGCCCCCGAGCAGGCCGACAAGGCCGCGGCCGTCTACCAGGCCCGTGGCATCTCCGTCCGAGCACGCAGCCTGGCCGAAGTCGAACGCTTCTTCACCGGCCTCGACCTGGCCCCGCCCGGGCTCACCGTCGCGCACCGCTGGCAACCCGACAATGACGCACCAGACAGCGAGCTGACCGACGCCGACGTGTCCTGCTACGCAGCCGTAGCACGCCGCCACCTCGACCGCTGATCCTGCGCGCTGATATGACCGCGCTCCCTGCTGGAGAGGACACGTGACCATTCATCACCCACCAGGTTCTCCAGGCCGTGACGCGCCTTGAACTGGCGGACGATCGGCAGGATCGTCGCGGTCTCGGCCTTGTTGCCCGCGTAGCAGCCGATCTCGAGCGGGAAGCCATACCGGTCGACGAGCAGGCCGACGACGATCTGCGGGTCGACGCGGCGTTCCTTCGAATAGCCGACCTTCCGCAGGTCGTCCTCGTTCTCCGCCTCGAAGTAGAGCGTGGTCACGTCGTAGAGACACAACGAGACATCACCGCTGGCCTGGGCGTGGGTGAAACACAGCCCGGCGAGCCGGTCGCGGTGGCCATCGCGCTGCGCGCGCAGCAGCGTGCGGCGCATCGTCTTCTCGCTCGCCGGCGTGACGCCGAGATCGACCAGCACCCGGCCGGTGTCGAGGATCGACGTCGGCTCGACCAGCCGGGCGATCACCAGATCCCGGAACACCTCGTCGCCCAGCGCGTCGAACCCCAGTGACGCGAAAACCCCGGCCAGTGTCTCGTAGAGCACCCGCGACGCGGTCCCAACCACCCGCGGGCCGGCGACCGCCGTCCGCTCCGACGCCCACACCGCTGGAGGGCTGCCKCGTGATCATGCCGAAGGCTTCGTTCCGGCCAGGGTTGTGGCGACGAGAGAGACAGGCGCGAAGCAGGTCGCTGGTTGGCGACGGTCCKGGTCTGGTTCGCCCACACAGGCTCGGACCGCCGGTGGAAGCATCGCGGCTGGCATCGCTCCGAAGGCCGGTGGGACGCCGTGATGCTGTTCGCCCGGGTGGTCAGGGGCAGGCCGAGGAAGCTGTAGTGCTGCGCTCTGTCGCTGGTAGTTGCTGGTATTGGCGAGTGGATAGCTATGGCGATCCGGGCCAGATGGTGACCGTGCCGTCTTGGGATGCGGTGGTGAGGGTTTGCCCGTCGGGGCTGGTGTCGATGGCGGTGAGGTCGTTCCGGTTGCCGCTGAAGGTGATGACGTTTCGGGGTGCGGCGGGGTTACTGAGGTCGATGATGTGGACGGTGTGGTCGGTGGCTGCGACGGCGAGCGTCCGATTGTCGGACGTGAACGCGGCGGCTCGGCCTGGTCCGAGGGTGCGGCTGATTTCGGTGACGCGCGTCGGGTCTTCGATGTTCCACAGATGTATTGAGCTGTCTCGTTCGGCGGTGGCGAGCTTTTTCCCGTCGGGGCTCAYGGCGATGCCGATGATTCCGCCGGAGACGGCCGGAATAGCGCCTATAAGCGCCGCCTGCGTGGTGTCTCGTAATTGGGCGGCAAGGGCGGTCGCGAGAATGGGAGTGGTGTTTCCGGGGGTGTAGGCGAGTCCGACGATCGGGCCGGCTTCTGTTTGGATTTCTCCGATGTGTTCCGGGTCGGCGCGGTCGGTGATGTCCCAGAAGTGAACGACACCGGCGGTATTGCCGCCTGCGAGGGTGCCATCGGCRCCGACCGCGAGGTGTCGAATCTCGTCGCTCGTGATGGTCGAGAGCGAGGCGGGATTCGATGGATCTGTGACGTCCCACAGGTGGATGGCCTCGGGGTCAGCGGTCGCGAGGGTCTGGCCGTCGGGGGAGAACGCTGCGGCGGTGGCGGGTGGGGTGTCGAGGTCGGCCAGGGTGCGAGGGTGGGTCGGGTCGGTGAGGTCGATTAGCCGGGGTTTGGCGGTGTCACTCGTGATGAGCAGGACCGCGCCGCCGGGGGCGTAGCGGACCGTCCGGGCCGCACCGGTGGTGTGCAGCGTGGCCAGCGGTGGGGACGTGGGGGTTGGCGTGGTGGGCGCCGCTGGTCGTGTCGTGGCCGCCGCCGGGCCGCCTGTATGTGCCGGGGGCGTGTGGTGGATCACGGTCAGGGTGATGGCAAGGGTCGCCGCCAAGACGGCGGCTGTGGCCGCCGCGAGGATGCGGGGTGCGCGTAGGCGAGGGCGCCGCGGTGGCTGCTGGGTTGGCGGGTCGAGGTTGCGCGCGGGGGTCTGCGTCGTCTGCTCTGACGTCGTTGGCACATCGGCATCGGTGTCGGTGCTGCGTCGGGTTCGGGGCGTGGCGCCAGCGGGAAGTGTGATCAGCTCCTGGTACAGCTCGGCGGCGGTCGGACGTTGGCCGGGGTCTTTGGCCATCGCGGTGTGGATGAGGGCCGCGAGCGGCGGGTCGATCCCCGCCGTGTCAGGCGCCTTTCGGATGATGGCCTGGATCAGGCGTGCGACGTTGTGTGGCCGGCCGAACGGGTAACGACCGGTCGCGGCGTAGATGACAAGGCCGCCCCACGCGAAGACGTCGAGGGCCGGTGTGGGCTCGCCGCCGGTGACCTGTTCGGGCGCCATAAATGGCAGGGTCCCGATAGGACCCGGATCGGTGATCAGAGTCAGTTCCGGGTCGATCGCCMGGGACACGCCGAAATCAATCACCCGCGCGCCGGTCGGTGAGAGGATCACGTTTCCTGGTTTCAGGTCACGGTGAATGAGTCCGACCCCGTGAATCGCTGTGAGGGCGGCGGCAACGTTGACCGCGAGCCCGAGAACCTCCAGCGCGGAAAGACGCCCGTCGGTGCGGACAGCGCTGGCGAGAGTCGGTCCGGGAATGTAGTCGGTCACCAGGTAGGGCGGCTCGGCGTCGAGGTCGGCATCGAGAATCGCGGCCGTGTAGAAACGCGGGACCCGGCGGGCGTAGTCGACTTCCCGCGCGAGCCGGACGCGGAACGCCGCGCCGCGCGGGGCGTGGTGAATGACCTTGACCGCGACCGGATGGCCGTCGGGGTTCCGCGCGAGGTAGACGGTTCCCATGCCCCCGGCACCGAGGCGGCGCACGACCGTATACGGGCCGACGCGCCCGGGGTTGCCGGGTGGCGTCACCTGGCTCGGCCCCCGCTACCCGCGTGCGCGGGGCGGCTGGTGACTGTTGGGCGTCGCCGTGGTGGGTCGGTAGCGGTCGGGCGGGGGCGGTGCCTGGCGGGGGTGGCTGTGCTCGGGCGTGCCGTGCGTGGTCAGGTCGCCGAGCCGGGCCCGCTGGTACAGCTCCAGCGCCAGCATCCGGGTAAGCCGGGGTTCGTGGTGGCGGCGGATGGTGTCGCCCGCGACCCGGTAGTACGTGCCGGCCTGCTCGCGCCGTTCGGTCCGGGTGAGCATCGGGCGGCGACTGGCGGGCCGGGCTGCCGGGTGCAGGTCGAGGAGGGCTTCGAGCGCGGGCGCGGCGGGCCGGCCGAGCGCGGCGACCGCCGCGACGATCAGCCGGTGCGTCCGGATCGCCCGGTCATGCGCGCTGCCTGCCCTGCTGCCGGCCGGGAAGACCAGGTCGGTCAGCGCGCGGCCGTCGGCGGAGGCCACGAGATCGGCCGGGTGYGACACCCCGTGCGCGAGCAGTCCGCGCACCAGCGCGTCGAGCTGGTCGACGAGATCARCCGGTCCAGCGGTGTCGGGGCGACGCATGGTTCCCTCCTCCGTGATCGGGCTGTGCSCGGATGGGCACCCTTCGGACACTGCTCGCCATCAAACAGATACGACAGCCGATTTTCTGGGGCTTGTGGCGCCGTTGTGCGCCGTCCGCCGGCTGGGCGTCGAGGCGGCACAGGACGCAGCTGGAAGCCCGATCCGCGCGGCCGGGCGCCGGATCGGCGCCGGGTTCATGCCGGATTCGTGCCGGGTTGGCGCCGCCGGGTTGGCGCCGCCTCGGCGCCGGGATCGCGCCAGGATCGCGCCGGAATTGGCCTTGGCGATTTGACAGTCTGAGAACGGCGCGGATAGCGGCGGCGGCGAAGACTCGGTAGTGCAAACGCGATCCCCGGGAATTGCCGGGTCAAAACTTTCTCCGCATCGGCGGGAGTCCTTATGCGCCGTTACTACTACCGCTCGCCGTGGTCGCCGATCATCTGCTGGTCGCTCGGTTTCGGCCTGCTCAAGGTCGCCGCATTCGGCCGCGACGGCGCCCGCCTCGGCCTGCACCCRTCCACCCTCGGCCCGCCCCCCGACGCGATCACCCTCGACCTCGACAGCCGCCAGACCAGCCCACCCGCCGACGCCGGCACGCCGTGGCTACGGGTCACGCCCCAGCAGGCCGCCGACCTGCTGGAGCTGACCCTCGTCCAAGATCTCCACCCCGACCCCGCCGGCATCCCAGGCGCCCCACCCGGCCCCGCACCCGAAGCGCCACCGCCCCGCTCAGACCCGGTCCCGCCGGTCGAGTCTGCCCGGCACGATCCGCCCCCGGCTCCGGCGCCAGGGACAGCGCGGGTGCGGTTCACCGTGTTCGGCAGGCCCGCGCTCACCCTCGACGGCCGGCCCCACAGCGCCGGGCTGTCCGCCCGCAGCCTCGAAATCGCCGCCTACCTCGCTCTGCACACCGACGGCGTGCCCGGCGACCAGCTCGCCGCAGACCTCCTGCCCGACCGCGACCCGACCCGCGCTCGCAACGCCGTCTACCAGGACATCGCGAAACTGCGCTCCACCCTGCGCGCCGCCACCGGCGAGCCGGGCACCCTCTACCTCGCCGGCGACAAGAAAACCGGCTACCGCCTCGACCCGACCCACGTCGCCGTCGACCTATGGGACTTCGACCGTGCCCTCGCCCACACCGGCCGCGTCCGCACCGACGCCGACCGGATCACCGCCCTCACCGCTGCCGCCACCCTCATCACCGCCCGGCCGTTCGGCGACGCCGCCTACGAATGGTCCGCCGCCCCCGCCGCCGACCTCGAACACCGCGCCCTGACCGTGCTCGTCGACCTCGCCGATCTCCACGCCGACGACCACCCCGACCACGCCCTCGTCCACCTCGACCGGGCCATCGCGCTCGCGCCCCAGGTCGAGGACCTCTATGTCCACGCCATGCGTATCCACGCCGCCCGCGGCCGGCCCGACGCTGTGCGGCGCACCTTCCAACGCCTCGTCGACGCCCTCGATCATCTCGACCTCGGCGTCGACCCCACCCCGGAGGCTCAACAGCTGCTTGCCCGGCTGCTGCGTCGCCCGCGCCCAGGCTGACGCGAGGGCGGGGTTGGCCGGCTTCTCGCCGGCAACAACGCCTCCTCTTCGGCGGACGCCAAGCGCCGACGCAGTACGCCCCGGCGCGCGCCGGTTGCCCGCCGGGGCATGTGGCAAATGGCCGCGCGATGGCTCGGTGACACACACCGAGGCGATCCCCCCGCCGACGTCGACCCGGGACCGACCGCATTTCCCGCCAGCGCGGTGCCGGTGGCAGACGCCCGCCACCGGCACCGTTGTCGCGGTTCCCGCGATCAGCGGCGCGACCCTGCCCGGGCCTGTTCCACCCTCGGCAGGCCTGTCGAGCACTAGGTGTCCGACGACGCACCGCACGCCGGGCTGGCCGCAGCGGTCGCGCTTGTACCTGCCCCGTCGCGCAAGCGGCGAACCGACCACCCGTTGCGCCGCGCCACGCGCCGTGCTTCGTAGGGCGAGCTAGGTCATTTCTTTTGGCCAACGCCGCCGTAGACGCTGACCTCAGCGTCGGTCAGACCCGCCGGGACGGCGCCGTCGGGCCGCCACCGGTGCGCGACCTGTATCCCGGGCTCGACCAGGTCGAGACCCTCGAAGAACCGGGCAATCTCGCCGCGGCCGCGGGCCTGCGCGGGGATTCCCCGACTGCGATAGGTCTCGATCAACTGGGTCCAGGTCTCGGGCGCGTAGTCGCCGGTGACATGGCTGATCACCACATGGCTGCCCGACGGCAGCGCGTCGAGCAGCCGCTGCACGATGCCGTACGGGTCGTCGGCGTCCGGGAAGAAGTGCAGGATCGCGACGAGCGACACCGCGACCGGCCGGGTCAGGTCGATGGTGTCGCGCAGCTCGGCCGACGTGAGGATCGCCTCGACGTCACGCAGGTCCGCGGCCAGATAGGCAGTGCGCCCAGCCGGCGTGCCGGTCAGCAGCGCACGGGCATGGATGAGCACGATCGGATCGTTGTCCGCGTACACGACCCGGGCGTCCGGGGCGACCTGCTGGGCGACCTCGTGCAGGTTGGGGCTGGTGGGAATGCTGGTGCCGATGTCGAGGAACTGGCGGATGCCGACCTCGTCGACGAGGTAGCGGATCGCCCGGTGCATGAACGCCCGGTTCTGCTGAGCGGTCGTCCGCCCGTGCGGGAACTCGGCCAGCGCCTGCGCCGCAGCCTCCCGGTCGGCCGGGAAGTTGTCCTTACCGCCCAGGTAGTAGTCATACATCCGGGCCGAGTGCGGCCGATCGGTCTGCAGATCCACCMGCACGGCATCCTCGGTGGAGCTCGTCCAGTCCCAGCCGGCGTCGCTGGTTTGTGAGTCGTCCGTCTCCGTCACGACGCCCCCTCCGCGTGGCCGACGATCGGTGCAATTCACCCTATCCGTCGGAGACGCACCGTCTTCAAGGCGGTGCGCTGCGCATCCGGCCACGGCCACAACGCCCGCCGGGCAACGGCCGACGGTCGGATGCGGAGACCGCCGTCGGAACGGGGGCGCGCCGACCCGTTTTCCCGGATTCGCTGTGGCAGGCCGTGCGCCCTCCCAGCGTGGACGCTGGGAGGGCGCGGTCGTGCTATCGGTGCCGTCCTGATCACGCCGCTACGGCGTGGGGATCAGGCGGTGTCGGCGGGGTTCCCGACGTCGCCCATGGGGTCGAGGGCGTTCCACCGGCGGAGTGTGTCGATCAGCTGGTCGGGGGTGCGGTCGTAGAGGGTGGCGAGGGTGCGTAGGTCGTCGTGGCGGATGGAGAGGACGCGGCCGGCGTAGTCGCCGCGTTCCCGTTGGATCTCGGCGACCCAGCGACGCAGCGGCCCGGCGTCCTCGCCGGGCACGCGGGCCAGCGCGGGCAAGTTGAGCACGAGGCGGGCGGTGCGCGGTGGCAGCGGGCCGGGCCGTCCGCCGGGCAGCAGGTCGCGGACGGTGACGCCGTAGAACGCGGCGAGCCCGGCGAGAGCCTGGACGCTGATCATGCGGTCGCCGCGTTCGTAGGAGCCGACCGCCGGGACCTTCCACCGGCCGTGGGATAGGGCCTCTACCTTCTGGAGGGAGTAGCCCTGCTGGGTGCGGATGGTGCGTAGTCGGATGCCTACCTCGCGGGCGAACGCGTGGTTCTCGCTGGTCGTGGACATGGTTCCTCCGTGCGGATGGGTGAGCGGGGACGGGGATGAGCGCCCGGGAACGGCGGTCGCAGCGCCCTTCCCGGGCTGACCGGGGATTTCGGGCTAGACGAGTAAGTCCGAAGTCTGGGTGACCGGTGGTCGGGCATGGAGAGAGGGTTTCCAAGATCGAGTTGTGACGCAAGACCTGGAAACCCTCCTGACC
>NZ_MBLN01000009.1:0-19351 GCF_001854645.1 Pseudofrankia sp. EUN1h
CTACATCGCGTCGTCCCCGCACGCGCGGGGATCTTCCCGGCGGCGGCTTCCAATTGCCGGCAAGTGGAAGGTCCACTCGGAAATGGAAGATCGTCAGGGGAACCTATGGCGGGCGCCGGAGGCGCATCACCGGACAGCAAGTCTGGTAACCTTAAGTGTTCATTTAGTGACAGTAAACGGGTCGTGTCTGAAGGTTAAGTCGCAATTGACAACGTGACGGGCCTGTAGTCGACACCTACGCCCAGCCCGGGTGGCATCGAGGGGGATGGGTGCCGGTATGGACTCGCGGCCGAGACCCGTCTCGCGGGGGCACGGTGCGGGTGGTGGGTGTTCGGGGGTGTCCGGGGCGGCTGAGGGCCGTGGCGGCCCCGTCGCGGGCGTGGGTAACGCCGGCCTCGGGGTCCTACCGATTGGGTGGCACGGTAGGCATCCGCCGGGTGTTGGCCGTCGGGGTGCGGGTGTGGAAGCGGGGCCGGGGCGCGGCCCGGTGTCGGGCCGCGCCCCGGTGGGTGCCTCATTGGCGGGTTGTCCCACCCCGCCCCCGGGGCTGTGGCGGCCCCGGTGGCGGGTGGTTCAGCTTGTCGGTGTTGGTGGTGTGCCGACGGGGTCGGGGCTGGCGTACAGCGCCCGCTGGCTGAGGTGGTAGCCGGTTTTCCATTCGTCGAGGCAGGCGGGGCAGACGGTTGTCTGGTGCGGCTGGTCGTAGTCGTCGGGGGTGTCGGGGTTGGGTTCGGGGCAGCCGTCGGGGTAGTAGTCGACGGTTGCGGGTTCGGGATTGTCCTCGTCTTTGGCCGTGACTATCACGACCAGCCTTTCCGTGGGCATGGAAAAACCCCTTCAAGGGTGTGGGTTCTTTGTCCGGCCGATAGGCCGGGTGTTCGTACGGTAAACACCGTCTATTTCGCGGTCAAGCGTCCTTCGGAAATTGAACGAAACTCTTTCCGGCGGGTCTTTTTCGAGTCTGTCAAATATCGGGCCGGCCGGGTGTTTTCCGTTTGTACGCCGGGTCCGGCCGTGTGTGGTGGTGGGCCGTGTCGCCGCCCGTGCGGGACCGGGCGCTGGTACGGGGCGGGCCGGGCCGGCTGGGAGGTTAGGACGCTTGGCCGGGTCGTGGGGTGCGGGGGATGAGGCGGGCGACGTTTTCGGCGATTTCGCGGGCGAGTTCGGGCAGGACGTGGGTGTAGGTGTCGGCGGTGATGGTGATCGAGGAGTGGCCGAGCAGTTCCTGGACGGTCTTCAGGTCGGCTCCGGCGGCGAGTGCGAGGGTGGCGGCGGCGTGTCGGAGGTCGTGGAGCCGGATCGGTGGCAGCCCGGCTTCGGCCTGCAGCGCGCGGAAGCGGTCGGAGACGTGGTCGGGGTTGAGGGATGTGCCGGTGTCGTCGACGAAGACGAGGCCGGTGTCGGGCCAGCTGGGTCCGGCTTCGAGGCGGCGGGCGTTCTGGTGGGTGCGGTGCTCGCGTAGCGCGCGGACGGTGCCGGCGTCCAGGGGGATTTGCCGGTCGCCCGCGTCGGACTTGGGTTTGCGGAGGTGGGTGGCGGGGCCTTCCTGGACGATCTGCCAGCGCACGGTCAGGGAGGCGTGGGCCAKGTCGAGGTCGGCCCAGTGCAGGCCGCATCCCTCACCGCGCCGCAGGCCCCGGTGGGCGATGAGGTGGAACAGGGCGTATAGGTCGTCGGTGTCGGCGTGGTCGAGGAACGTTCCGATCTGGGTGGGCGTCCAGACCATGACCGGCGACGGGATGTCKCCGGTGGTCTGCCAGCGGGTGACCCGTTCGTCGGTCCACAGCAACGCCTTGGGTCGTTTCCCGGAGGGCAGTTCGACGTAGGAGGCGGGGTTGTGGGTGAGCAGGCCGACGCGGATCGCGTGGTTGAGCGCGGCGCGCAGGGTGGCGCGGATCCGCTGCTTGGACGCCGCCCCGATGATCCGCCGTCCGGCGAGTTCCTTCTTCTGCTCGGGGGTGCCGGTGGCGCGGATGCGTCCGATGGTGTCGTTGCGGGTGTCGATGGCGTCGAACATGTCGTCGAGGTGGGCGACGGTGAGCCGGTCCAGACGTAGGTGGCCGATCGCGGGGTTCAGGTGCAGGCGGATGTTCGCCGCATACCCAGCGGCCGTCGAGGTGCCGATCTTGCGGCGGCCGGACAGCCAGGTGGCGAGCCAGTCGGCGACGGTGATCGTCGGGTTGAGGTCCGCGCGCCGCTGGTAGCGGCGCCGGATGTCCTCCACCTCCGGCAGCGGCTGGTTCGCGCGCAGGGTTTCCAGGATGAGGTCGGCGATCCGCAGCCGGGTGGCGGTGTCGTCGGCATCCGCGACGGCGATCAGGTCACGGATGCGGCCGATCTCGGCTTCGGCTGCGGTCTGGCTGGTCAGGCCGCCCCGGCGGGCGAGCTGGCGGCGGCCGTCAGCCGACGGGGGCAGGTCGACCTGGTAGACCCAGGCCCCGTGGTCCGAGCGCCAGGCGCCGCCCTTGCGGCGTAGCTTCGGGCACCGGTTGCCGAGCTGGCGGCCGCCCGCGTCGCGGCAGCCGCACCGCTTGTAAATAGTCCCATCCATACGTCTCACCATTTCTAGGTGTGAAGGTGTTTCCCGCCGGTCGGAAAATCGGGCGGGTAATTGGTGTTTCCGGCGCCGATTTACGCTCGCCGCGTTTTTGCTGTCAAGCGGTCGGGTCGGTCTTCTCGTCGATGTGCAGGAAGGTGATGAGGTTGGCGGTCAGGATTCGGTAGCGGCCGGCGATGCGCAGCATCGGGACGGGGAATTCGTTTCGGCGGGCGAGTTCGTAGCTTTTGCTGCGGCCGATGCCGAGGATTTCGCCGGCGGTGACGAGGTCGGTGGTGACGCCGAGGGCGCGGATGTCGGCGACCGTCCAGGGCTTCATGGCGCTCCATACCTGCGAGCGGGGACGCACGGCCGGCGCAGGGTCGGGCCGTGCCAGGGGGTCGCTGGGACGCGGGCGGCCCAACCCGCGCCAGGGCGCGGTCGTGCCCGGGGCGCGCCGGGCGGCGTGGGCCGGCCAGGCCGGCCCACGCGCCCCAGGGACGTGGCCGCCGCCGGGCTGGCGCGGAGGCCGCCTGCCTGAAGATGATCTGAAAGTGATCTGAATATGGTTGTGGGTGCAACCTCATTCAGATGACCTTCAGATAGCGATACGGCCGGGCTGCTATCTGAATGTCCAGGCCAGCGGCGGTTCAGACAGGATCCGGCCGGCGGTCGAAGGACTCCTCGGCCCGCCCGTCGGGCCGAGGAGCGAGCGTTAGGAGGAGGACGTCCTCGTGCGCCAAGACGTGTAGAGGCCGTCCGGTCTGCCAGGCGGTGCGGGCGTTGTGCAGCGCGAAGAAGGTGGTGCGGGGCACGAGTCCGGTGTCGCGGAGGCCGGCGAGGAGGGCTTCGGCGCGGCCGGCGCGTACCAGTCCGCTGGCGGGTGCCCGTTCGGTGATGGCGCCGGGGAGGTCGATGAGTTCGCCGTCGTGGCGGTAGGGGCGCACGGTGACGGCGACGAGTCCGTCGGGGCGTAGGAGGGCGGCGGTGGCGGTGAGAATGGTGCTGAATCCGGTGAGCAGTTCGGGTAGGTCGCTGTGGGCGAGGTTTCCGCGGCGGGRCTGGCCGTAGTGGTAGTCGCGTTTGTGGACGCCGTTGTCGCGGTGGGCGTCGACCTGCCCGTGGGTGGCTTTCCCGTATGGCGGGCTGGTGAGTACCAGTGCGATGTTTCCCGTGGCGGGTCGGCCGTGTACGGCGGGAAACTGGGTGGCGAGAGTGGATAGGTCGCGGGCGTCGCCGGTGAGCACGGTGGCGGTTCCGGTGGCGCCTTGGCTTGCCGCGTGGGTGATGTTGGCGCGGGCGACAGTTGCCCAGCGGGGTTCGTATTCGATGCCGAGGCCGTGGCGGCCGAGGTGGATGGCCTCGACCAACGTGGTGCCGATGCCGCACATCGGGTCGAGGACCAGGTCGCCCGGCCGGGTGAACGTGGCGATGAGCCGGGCGGCGAGCGCGGGCAGCATCTTCGCCGGGTGGGCGGTGGACGCGGGGGTGTACCGGTCCTTGCGCTGGACGCGGGGATGGTGCTGGGAGACGGGCCAGACCGTCAGCGGTGAGGGCACGATTGGCTCAGGCACGGTGGCCTCCCGGGGTGGTGAAGACCGCAAGGTCGACATGAACGGCCGTGAGGAACTGACCGGCGGTGGTGCGGCTGGCGGGCGGGGGTGTGAGCGCGCCGCTGCTGATCGGGGTGGTGAGGGCGACGATGTGCTGTAGGTAGCGCAGCCCGGCTGCCCGGGCGGCGGCGATCGTCGCGGCGAGTGGGTCGAGCGGCCCGCTGGCCGGTGGGTGGACGGTGAGCAGGAACCCGCCGGGCCGCAGCTGTGCGGCGAGGCCGACGAACCGTGGCAGGAGCGTCGTCGGCGCGGTCGGGGTCGGGGTCGGGTGGTCGATGACCAGCCCTGCCGGGCCGCTCCACCCGGTCCGGGAGGTCGTCTCCGCGGTGTCGAGGGCATGGTGGCGGCGCTGCAGATAGCTCGCGGCGTCGGCGAGCCCGGCAGGCCCGCCGACGGTGAGGACGAGGTCCTCGGAACTGGTGAAGGTCGCGATAGCTCTGGCCGCCGCCGCCGGCGGCAACAGCCCGGGCTGGGTGGGGGTGGGGGTGGTCCAGACGGTGAGGGGCACGAGACGGGCGGGGTCGCCGAGCTCGGCCCAGTGCTGTGCTGGCAAGGGGAACAACGCTCCCAAGAGGGGCGGCGGAACGCCGAGCGTCGCGAACCCGAATCCGAACGACAGGAAAGGGTGGGCGTGCGCAGGCGCCGCCTGGGTGCATGCACCGCGTATTGCAGCACGGGCTGTCTGAAGGTGATCTGAACCGCCACCTCCGCCCTTTGCGCCGATGAAATGGTGCAGTCCGGCCGTGATCTGAAGGTCATCTGAATGTGATCTGAAAGTCGCGACGTGTGCTGCCTGAAACCGCTGGTCCCGACAGATTCGGCTGTGGGTTGAGATCACCTTCAGATGGGGTGTGGCTTTCTGGGTCCCGTCAGTGTTCCCCACACGGATGGGACGTTGTGTGATGACGACGGAGACCGGTGACAGCTCAGCGTTGGATACCGCCGAGAAGTCGTTCCTTTGCCTGACCGAGACGCCACCGGGATTGTCGCTGGACGGCCGGGCGGTGCACGCCGCCCTGCCGCAGCGGCAGGTGGGCCTACGCGAGCTGCGGGTGCTTCTCTCCCAGCCCGCGCTGCCCGTCCGGGCGCGCGACGCGGTCTGGAACGCGGTGCTTTCCGAGCGGGACGAGCCGGCGTGGCTGATCGGCGCGGCCGGGCTCGCGGTCGCGCCGCTGCGGCATATCGCGGCCGTACTGACCACTCCCGCCGTCGAGCGGGCGGATACGGAGGGTGAGGTACTGACCGGGTTCGTCGCCCAGGCCCGCCGGACGTCGCTACCGACCCGGGAGGCGCCCCTGCTGTGGGCGGGGCTGCGGGCCGGGCTGGCCCTGGCCGCCCAGGACGCCGCGCAGCTGGGATTTGGGGTGTGGCTGCCGGTGGTGGCGGCGATCCCGCCGTCGCCGTGGTGGCCCGGGCCGCGCCGGGTCCTCGACCAGGCGCAGCGGGCGGGGCTTGTGACCGAGGTGGAGCAGCGGCTGCTCGTCGAGACCCGGCTGGAGGGCCGGTCGCTGGCCGGGGTGGACCCAGATGCGGCTGAGGAGTTGGCGGTATGGCGGGCCAAGGCCGAGAGCCGGCTCGCCCAGGCGATCATCGAGGGCCGGTTCGCCCCGAAGGGCCTGCTCCGATGAGCGCGCCGACCGGGCGGGATCCGGGCGAGGACAGGGACCGGCGATCGCAGGAGAACGCGCATCCTCGGTCGCACGATGCGGGAGGAGCGCTACCGGCGCCGCCGCTGGGGTCGGGGGGCGAGATCGAGGCCGGATCGGCCGGCCGCCTCGGTGATCAGCTGCCGGCCAGGTTGGAGGGCCTACCGGCCGCGCATGGCCCCCGACCAGCCGAGGGTGGCGTTCAGGGCGGCCCGGGACCCGGCGAGTTCGAGGCTGATTCGTCGGACAGCACCTGGCCCCGGCTCATCCCCATCGCCAGGGAAGCAGCCCCCGCCCCGCAGCTCGCCGACCCGGCGGATCTCCATCCCACGAACGGCGCGGTGATGGGGCTGCTGCGCAGGTTCGGTCGTCGGCTGGCGGGGTGGTGGCTGGCCGGTGGCTGGTTCGGCGTGGTGATCGGCCTGGTCGGTGGGGTGTGGATGGTGATCGGGGTCGAGCAGGCGGCGGATCGGCCGGGGGTGGCGTTGTGGTGGCTGGTCGCGGGCCGCCCGCTGGTCGCCGCCGCGTTGGCGGCGTGCACGGTGCTGATCGCGGCGGCGGGTTCGGGCCCCGCGCCGTGGGACGGCGAGCCCTTGTCGCGGCGGGCGTGGCGGATCCGCGGCCTGATCGCGGTGGTGGCGCTGCTGGTGGTCTCGGCGGTCGAGTTCTGGGTCATCTTCACGGATCTGGCCTGGGCGTCGGCGGTGGCCCCGCCACCGCCACCGCCGCCTCCGGCTCCGGCTCCGGCGCCACGGGACACGGACCTGCACCAGGTGATCACGAACCTGCGGAACTGGCTGATGGGGTTCCTCGCGGCGATCGCGACGTTGTTCTTCACGATCGGCGGGGTGCGGTATTCGACCGCGAACGGCGATCCGGGCGAGATCGACGCGGCGAAGCGGGCGTTTCGTAACGCCGCGGTCGGCTACGGGCTGGCGATTTTGGCACCACTGATCCTGGCGGCGCTGCGCTCCGTGGTCGGTGGCTGATGCGCACCGCCCGGCTTCCCCGCCCCGCCCGTGCCCCGGTGCCGACCGCCGCAGGCGCGATGGGCACGGTCCCAACACGGTTGGCGCAGTTCATCCGGGATAGGTGGCGCAGCGGGCGGAGGCGCGACCGGCGCCGCTGGGCCCGGCTGGCTCTGCTCGTCGCAGCACTAACCATGGTGATCATCGGGGTGGTGGGTTCGGTGCCGGCGGGCGCGGTCACGGCGCCCACCTCGACGCCAGCACCCTCGCCCTCGCCTTCGGGGGCGCCGACGCCCGCGCCGGCCCCGCCTGCGCCGGCCGTGCCGGGTAGCGAGCCGGAGCCGCAGGTCCCGCAGACGCCGACATCGACCGAGCCGGGCCCGTCGCCGAAGCCGGGATCGGGGGGTGGCGGCTTTCTCGATCGCCTTTTCGGCTGGCTGCCGGGGGCCGGTGACGTGGCCGGCCTGGTCGGTGATGCGGTCAACAGGTGGCTGGTGGGGGTCGCGCAGGACGCCGCGCAGCCAGTGCTGCACCTGATGGGCCAGACGGTGTTGTCCACGCCGGACGTGACCGGGCAGGACCGGATCCGCGAGCTGTGGGGCGCCAGCCTGGTCATAGCGGACAGCCTGTTCCTGCTCGTGCTGACCGTGGGCGGGGTCGCGGTGATGGGGGAGGACCTGGTCCATGGCCGGGCGATGGCCCGGGAGTTCGCGCCCCGGATGGCGATCGGCTTCGGCGTGGCCCATCTGAGCCTGCTGGCGATGAGTCAGGGCACCACTTTGGCCAACGCGCTGACCCGGGCGATCGTCGGCCAGCAGGTCACCGCCGACGGAGTCACCACCATGCTCACCACGAACCTGGCCGTCGGCGCGTTCGTCCCGATCTACCTGGTCTTACTGGAGTTCGGCGTRCTCGCGTTGGCGGTGGCGCTGATCGTCGGCTGGATCATCCGGATGATCGTGATGATGGGGTTGGCGGTCGGCGGGCCGTTGATGCTGATCTGGCACGGCCTGCCGTGGACCGAGGGCCTGGCCGCGTTGTGGTGGCGGATGTTCGGGGGCTGCCTGGCGATMCAGATCGGCCAGTCGATGCTGCTCCTGCTCGGCACCCGGGTCCTGCTGTCGGCCGACGGCCGGCCGACATGGCTGCCGAGTACCGACGGGTTGTTGAACACCCTGGTCGCGGTGGCGCTGTTCTACGTGGCCGTACGCCTGCAGGGCTGGGTGCTCCAACTCGTGCTGCGCTCCACCGGCGGAGGCCGCTCCGCGGTCCTGACCATGGTCCAGTACCGCACGATCCGCCGGGCCATGGCCGCCGTCGCCTGACACCAAGCCAGGCGGCCGCTCTTCGGTGCTGCCTGACGGCGTATCTCGCCGCCCCGGTTCCGCATTCACCGTCTGTGGGTCCGCCTCGCGGTCCCGCGTCGCCGATCTCGTTTCCTTTCCCTCCTGCCCTGTGGGTGATCTTTGATGACTTTCCCTGTCGATCCTTCAACATCCCTCTCGGCCTCGCCGCCTACCGGCGGCGTGGACGGGTCGCGGGTACGTATCCCTGCCGATATCAACGTGGCGGACCGGGTGCTGGCCGGGCTTACCGTCCGCCAGCTCGCCCTGGTCGCCCCGGCGGTGCTGATGGCGGTCTGCCTGTTCTGGTTGCTGTCGCCGTACCTGCCGGTGGCGGCGGTCGCGGCGGTGTGCGTGCCGGTCGCCGGGGCGGGGATCGCGGTGGCATTGGGCCGGTGGGGTGGGCTACCTGCCGACCGGTACCTGGCCGCTGCGGCCTCCTATGCCCGGGAACCCAAGCTGTACCTCCCCGCCACCGATGACAGCAGTGTCGGCGGTGAAGCGCCGGCGGCGGGCTGGTTGCCCGACGTCGATAGCGCGCGCCGCGCTGCGGCGCCTGCCCGGCCGCTGGCGACCAGCGTGGACGCGGCAGGGGTCCTCGACCTGGGCGCGGACGGGGTCGCGGTCCTCGCCGAGGTCGACGGGGTGAACCTGACGCTGGGGTCGGTCGCGGAGCGGGCGGCGAAGGCGACCGCGTTCGCCCGGACGCTCAACGCCCTGGCCGGCCCGCTTCAGATCACCATCCGCGCCACGCCGGTCCGCCTCGCCCCCCACATCACCCGGCTACGCGACCAGGCACGGATCCTGCCCGATCCGGCCCTGGCCGCCGCCGCCGTCGACCATGCCAACTTCCTCGACGAGCTGGCTGCCGGGCGCACGCTGCTGGCCCGGCAGATCCTGCTCACCGCCCGTGAACCCCTCCCGGCCGGCGTTCGGGGCCGGGGCGGGGTGGAGGCCGCGGCCGGGCGGGCGCTGCGTCGGCTGGAGGAGGCAGCTGCGCTGCTGGGTCTGGCTGGGGTGACGGTGCGGGTGCTGGATGCGGCGGCGGTCAGCGTGCTGCTCGCCGGCCTCGCCCAGCCCGGCAGCCCACCGTCGCCGGACACCGTCACCGCCACCGGTCCGATCAGCGGCCCACCACCCTCGCCGTCCAGGGACTGGTGGCAGGACCTGTCCGACCCGATGCCCGGAGTCGAGCGATGAGCCGCCCACCGCGGCGCCGGCCGCGTCGGCAGAGCGGCGGGGCGTCGAGTGCGGGGCCGCTGCTGTGGACTCCTCCGGGCCTGCGGGTCGCGGCACGGCAGGTAGAGGTCGGTGGGGCGTACGCGGCGACGGTCGCGGTCGTCGGCTACCCCCGCGAGGTCGGCCCAGGCTGGCTCGAGCCACTGCTGGCCTACCCCGGCCGCCTCGACGTCGCGCTGCACGTGGAGCCGATCCCACCGCCGCTCGCCGCGGTCCGGCTGCGCCGTCAGCTCGCCCGCCTCGAATCCGGCCGCCGGGCCGACAGCGCCTCGGGCCGGCTCGCCGATCCGCTGGTGGACGCGGCGACGTTCGACGCCGCCGATCTGGCCGGCCGGCTGGCCCGCGGTGAGGCGAAGATGTTCACCCTCGCGCTCTACGCCACCGTCTACGCCGACAGAGCCGACGAACTCGCGGAGGAGAAGGCGCGGGTCACGGCGCTGGCGCACAGCCTGCTGCTCGCGGTCCAGCCCACCACCTTCCGCACCCTGGTGGGCTGGGCGTCCACGTTGCCGCTCGGGTCGGACCTGTTGCGGTTGCGCCGCACGATGGACACCGCGGCGCTCGCGGCCGGGTTCCCGTTCTCCACCCCCGACCTGCCGCTGCCCGACCCGCACCGGCCCGGGGCTGGTCCGGTCGTCTACGGCACGAACCTGCGCTCCGCCGGCCTCGTCGCGCACGACCGCTGGGCGCAGCCGAACTACAACTCGGTCACCCTCGCCCAAAGCGGCGCCGGCAAGTCCTACCTGACCAAACTCGACGTCCTGCGTTCCCTCTACCAGGGCGTCGAGGTCGCCGTCGTCGACCCGGAAGACGAGTACGCGCCGCTGGCCGCCGCCGTCCGCGRCACCTACCTGCCCCTCGGCGCACCCGGCGTCACCCTCAACCCGCTCGACCTGCCCGTCCACGCCCGCCACGACCCGGACCTGCTCACCCGCCGAGCGCTGTTCTGCCACACCCTGATCACCACCCTGCTCACCGGCGACAACCCGCCGGGCCGCTCCGACGGTGAGGGACTGGACGGGGCTGGGCGGGCGGCGTTGGACCGGGCGATCCTGGCCGCCTACCGCGCCGCCGACATCACCGCCGACCCGGCCAGCTGGACCCGGCCGGCCCCGCTGCTGCGCGACGTCGCCACCRCCCTGGCCGCCGACCCCGACCCGGCCGCGACCGTGCTGGCGGGCCGGCTCGGTCCGTTCGTCGAGGGCACCCACCGGGCCTTGTTCGACGCCCCGACCTCGGTGAGTCCCGAGGGACACCTCGTCGTCTACTCGCTGCGTCAGCTCCCTGATGAGCTCAAAGCCGCCGGCACCCTGCTGACCCTCGACGCGATCTGGCGGACCGTCGCGGACCCGGCCCGGCGGTGCCGCCGGCTCGTCGTGGTCGATGAGGCGTGGCTGCTGATGGCCCACCCCGCCGGCGCCCGGTTTCTGCACCAGCTCGCGAAGGCCGCCCGCAAGCACTGGGCCGGCCTGGCCGTGGTGACCCAGGACGCGGCGGATCTGCTCGCGAACGACCTCGGCCGGGCGGTKGTCGCCAACGCCGCCACCCACATCCTGCTGCGTCAGGACAGCTCCGCCGCCCGCCACGTCGCCGACGTCTTCGCGCTCTCCGACGGCGAGACCACCCACCTTCTTTCGGCCCGTCCCGGGGACGCGCTGCTGCTCGCCGGGCCTGGACGGCGGGCGGCGTTTCGCGCCGTCGCCTCAGCCGCCGAACATTCCATGATCACAACCGATCCGTCTGAGGCCGTCCGCTCTTCGGACTTCCTGCGGCCCGCCGCGCAGCTGACGGGTGCGTCGCAGCGCCKGGTCCGCAGGCAATCCCCAGCCGCAGCCCCGCCGCCGGCCGAGGACGCCGACCCCTGCTGACCTACCTGCTCTCGTCCTGCCGCTGCTCGTCCCGACGCTTGTGGAGGCCGTCGTGTCCGGTCCACCTTTCCTTCCCCCGCCCCCGTTTCCGGTGGCTTTCTCTCGGGTGATTGACGATCCGGTTGGGGTGCTGTTCCCGATGGCGTCGTGGGTGGACTGGCTGGCCGGCGGCCACCGGCTGGCAGCCGGGGCGGCGCTGGCTGCCGTGGTGCTGCTCGCCGAGGTGCTGATCACCGTGCAGGCGCGGTTGCGCCACGCCCGCCTGACGCGGGACGCCCGCATCGTGGAGGTCCTGGTCCCGCCCGAGGTCGGGTCGGAGGCGGCCGGCGCGTTCTGGGGACAGATGGCCGGGCTGCTGCGCCCGCCGCTGGCCCGGCTGATCTACGGCCAGCCACACCTGGGTTGGGAGATCGTCGCCAGCCAGGCCGGGACCGCGTTTCGCCTCTGGGTTCCTGGCCCGGTGCCGCCGGGGCTGGTGGAGCGGGCGGTGCAGGCCGCCTGGCCCGGCGCCCGCACCACCACCCAGCCCGCCACCCCACCCTTGGACGGCGGCGCGGCGGCGGTCGGTGGGCGGCTGTACTTCGGCCGCCGTGACGTCCTGCCGCTGCGCGTCGACTCGGGCGGGGATCCGGTGCGGGCGTTGCTGTCCGCCGCGGCCGACCTCGGCGACGGCGAGACTGCGGTCGTGCAGGTCCTCGTCCGTCCGGTGACGGGCCGCCGGCTGGCCGCCGCCCGCCGCGACGCCGCCCGCGAACGCGGCCACCAACCCCCCAGCGCACTGACCRGGCTGCTGTCCGACGCTCTCGACCTGCTGACCCCGCATAGCCCGCCCCGCTCCGGGGCCCGGGCGGGCCGGGTGCCGACCTCGCCGGAGGAGTCGGCCGCCTCCCGAGCGATCGGGGTCAAGGCGATCGGTCCCCGCTTCGCCGTCACCGTCCTCTACGCCGCCGCCATCCACCAGCCCGCCAACCCGCAGGCCGCGACACGGGTGCTACGGGGCCGGGCGCACGCGCTGGCGTCCGCGTTCGCGCTCTACTCCGGCCACAACTACCTGCGCCGCGCCCGCCTGGCCCACCCGGTCCCGACCCTGGCCGCCCGCCGGCTCGGGCGAGGCGGGCTGGTCGGCGTCGACGAGCTCGCGGCGCTCGCGCACCTTCCCCTGGACACCGCTGTTCCGGGCCTGGCCCGGGCCGGCGCGGCGGCGGTACCCGCCCCCGCCGCGATCCCCCACAACGGCGCGGACGTGAAGATCCTCGGGGACACCGACGCCGGGCGGCGCCGCCCCGTCGGCTTGCGGGTTGCCGACGCCCGCCATCACGTCCATGTGCTGGGGGCGACCGGGTCGGGTAAGTCGACGCTGTTGGCGAATCTGATCCTCGATGACGCGGAGGCTGGCCGGGGCACGGTCGTCATCGACCCGAAGGGCGACCTGGTCAACGACCTGCTCGCCCGGCTACCCGCCGACGTCGCCGACCGGGTCGTGCTGCTCGACCCCGACGACCAGGCCCCGCCGCCGTGTCTGAACATCCTCGACGGCGCCGACCCGGACCTGGCCACCGACCAGCTGGTGGGGATCTTCCGCCGGATCTGGGCCGACAGCTGGGGCCCCCGCACCGACGACCTGCTGCGCGCGACCTGCCTCACGTTGCTCACCCGCCCAGACACCGCCGCCGGGGCGGTGCCGACGCTGCTCGACGTCGTCACCGTGCTCACCGACGCGGCCGCCCGGCGCAAGGCGACCGCCGGCATCACCGACCCGATCCTCGCCGGGTTCTGGACCTGGTACGCCTCGCTGTCCGACGGCGCCCGCGCCCAGGCTATCGGCCCGGTGCTGAACAAACTGCGTGCCCTGCTGCTACGCCGCTTCGCCCGCCAGGCCCTGGCCGCGGGGCCTTCCACGGTCGATCTCACCGACGTGCTCGACCACGRCGGGCTGCTGCTGTGCCGGATCCCGAAGGGCACCGTCGGGGAGGACGCCTGCCAGATCGTCGGCTCGATCGTCCTGGCGAAGGTCTGGCAGACCGTCCTGACCAGGGCGCGGCGCGCTCCCGATGATCGGCCGGACGCGACGGTCGCACTGGATGAGTGTCAGAACTTCTTGACGTTGCCGGGGTCGATCGAGGACATGCTTGCCGAGGCCCGCGGCTACCGGCTTGGTCTCGTCCTTGCCCACCAGCACCTGCGCCAGCTGCCGACCGAGCTCGCGGACGCGCTCGCCACGAACGCCCGCACGAAGATCGTGTTCGCGTGCTCGCCGCAGGACGCCCGCACCCTGGCCCGCCACACCGCACCGGTCCTCTCCGAGCACGACCTGGCCCGGCTCCCCGCGTTCACCGCCGCGGCCCGGCTCGTCGTGCACTCCGCGGACACCACGGCGTTCACCCTGCGGACCCGGCCACTTCGTGCCGCAATTCCAGGCCGGGCCGGGCAGCTACGCCAGGCCGCCCGCCAGCGCACCGCCGCCGCCGCACCCACGTCCGCACCAGCGGGGGATCCCCGCCGCCGGCCGGCGGGTGGGTCGTCATGACGGCCCGCCGCGCGCCACGGTCGGCGTCGGGGGATCGGTTGCTGTGGGAGGTCGCGGGCCGGCTGACCCCGCGCGACCGGTGGCTGTTGACGATGCTCGCAGAACATCAGGTCCTGACCGGCTCGCAGATCAGCCGGCTGTGTTTCACCAACCCACGCACCGCCCAGAGCCGCCTCGCGCTGCTACACCGTCTGGAGGTCCTCGACCGGGCCCGGCGCTACTACGGCCCGACCACCGGGCCGCACCACTACACCCTCGGCCCTGCCGGCGCCCGGATCCTCGCGGCGCAGCGCGGGGTCACGCCGGCGGAGTTCGGCTACCGCCGCGACCGGCTGCTCACCCTGCTCACCTCACCGCGCCTGGCGCACCTCGTCGGGACCAACACCCTGTTCACCGCCTGGGCCCATGCCAGCCGTACCCTGCCCGCCGCCCATGGGCTGACGGTCTGGTGGTCGGAACAACGGGCCGCCGCGCTGTGGGGAGCGTTCGTCCGCCCCGACGGCTACGGCACCTGGCGCACCCCCACCCATCGCCTCGACTTCCACGTCGAATACGACACCGGCAGCGAATCCCTCACTCAAGTGATGGGCAAACTTCCCGGCTACGCCCGCCTCGCTGAGGCCAGCGGCATCGCCAGCCCGCTGCTGATCTGGCTGCCGTCCGCAGGCCGGGAAATCGCCCTCCGAGCGCGGCTCACCGCGGCCACGCACGGCACCGTTCCGATCGCCACAGCAAGCCCGACGCCCCTGTCCGCGACCCGGCCCGAAGAGGGACCCGCCGACCTGGAAGCGGCCCGGGCGCTCTGGCTACCGCTGGACGCCACCCGACGGGCCACCCTGCCCCAGCTCGCCGACCGCTACGGCACCCCCACCGGCCCCGCCCCATTCCCCGACGCGGAATCGGAAGATAACGACGACAGTGACGACCGGGATGCGCCCTTTCCCCGACCACCGGACCCGCGGCCGTGAAATCCCACCTCGCCATTCCGTCGGATAGAACCAGGAGCTAAATACGTTGGAAAATAGCCGTCCCGGGAATGCGTGAACGGCGCTACCATGAAACCCGGGACCGGCCGGCGCGGATTGGCCGCCGCGTCGGGTGCGTCGAGCCGGGCCGCGTCCACCCGGCACGCCGTGCCCCGACGGCCGACAGCCGGAGGCGGCGCCGCCCTGCACAAAACGGGGCCGGAAAAGACCCCTCCATAGGGGTAAGGAAGACCCACGAAAGACCCCTCGCTCTTTAAGAGCGAGGACGGATCGGCAGCCAAAACCCCAGGTCAGCGGCCCGCTGGGGGCTCACCTGCCCGGCCAGGCTCGCCGACGAGGAAGGACACACGTGCGGCGGGCGCCCACCCCTACCGGGGCGGACGCCCGCCGCACGTGTGTCCTTCCCAGCCGGCTATCCCGGCCCTACGGCCCGGTCCCTGCCCCGCACGTGGGCCTGGACGTCGGCCTGACGGGCCCGCGTGGCCGACCGTGCCGGCGGCGCGGTCGAAAGGCGCGACCGCCCGGACGTGCGCGCTCATCGCGTGGCGTCGCACCGGGGATCACCGCCTTTCTACGTGGGCATTTGCTAAAAGGCTACCGCCCGCCCCGTCGGGCAGCAAGCAGTTCCCATGACTTTCTACGCCCTTTTCTATCCGGGCGCACGCGGCTACCTCTCGCGGAATGAATGGGCAAGCCGTTTTTCATGACTCTTTTCGTTAGTTCGGCTAAAAAGTCTTGAAAAGGGGCTTCCCGAATACCGATTCGGCGAGCTAGCGTTTGTGGTGTCGGAAAACGGAACACGGCGAACGGCGAAAAGGCATAGGACCTTTCCCCGCCGGATTCCCGAATCCGAAATCCTTTCCCGCCCCCCTGTAGGTAGAAGGTAGGTGTGCCGTGCCCGCGACCGTGACCATGGTCTGCCCCGAATGCGATGAGCCGGTCGTGCCACGTACGCCGACCACGCCGGTGGTGGCGGGCCGTGTCCGCCAGCCCTGGTCACACCGCGACGGCGAACCTTTGTGCCCGGTCATCGGGCCGGACGGCTACCAGCCTGCCGCCCCGGTCCCCGCACGCCGGCCGGTCCGGACGGTGGGCGAAGTCCGACCTGCCCAGGTCGGACCCGCCGCCCGGGCCACTTGATCACCGTCACCTTCCCGCCTTCGGACGCGCCGCCCACCGGCCGCGCCCGCGCCCCGCCCTGCCCGCCACCCCCACATCCATGCCTGGGAGGACGTACCCATGAGCGCCGTGCCGTCGCCGGCCACCCCGCCGGACCCCACACCCCCGCCCCCTTCTGATCCACCGGCCGCCGCCGTCGCACCTACCCCGCCTTCCGCGCCGCCGGCCGGTCCGGCCCCGGACGTCGCCGCGCCGCCGGCGAAGGTGCCCCGGCTGTCGCCAGGTGAGCTGCGCCGTCAGGTCGCCGCGTTCCTGGTGTCTCATCCCGGTGCGCACACGCCCGGTGACATCGCCCGGGCGTTGGCTGGCCGGTCGTCCGGGGCGGTCGGCAACGCGCTGGACACGTTGGCCGCTCATGGCGCGGCGCGGCTGACCAGCGCCAAGCCGCGCAAGTTCAGTGCCACTGGCCTGACCGGGGCCGCCGCCTACAGCGCCCCGCCGAAGCCGACCGCACCACCCCGGCCACGGACACCCAAGGCCATCCCGCCCACCCCGCCGGACACCCCGCCCGCGCCGGCACCCCGCCCGGCAGCAGCGTCAGATCCGGCGTTGCCGCCGGGGGCGGTACGCCGCCCGGGCGGGGGGATCTACCGGCCCCGCCAGCTTGCCGGGCTGCCCGACGTGGAAGCGCTGCGCAAGCTTCGGGCCGCCGGGGTGCCGGTCCTTCTATACGGGCCGCCGGGTACCGGGAAGACGTCGCTGGTCGAAGCGGCGCACCCCGACCTGATCACGATCGCGGGCGACGGCGACACGACCGTGGGTGACTTTCTCGGGGAATACACCCAAGCCCCCGGCGGTGGCTACGAATTCGTCTACGGCCCGCTGGTACGCGCCATGATCGAGGGCCGCTGCCTGTTCATCGACGACGCCACGCTGATCAGCCCGGCGGTGTTGGCCTGCGTATACCCGGCGATGGATGGCCGGGGTGAGATCCAGGTCAAGACCCACAAAGGCGAAACGATCACCGCCGCGCCGGGGTTCTACCTGTGCGGCGGCCACAACCCCGGTGTGCACGGGGCGGTGCTGACCGAAGCGTTGTCGTCGCGGTTCGCGGTGCAGATCAAAGTCACGTCCGACTACGACCTTGCCCGCGCCCTACGGATCAGCCCCCGTGCGGTCAACGTCGCCCGTGACCTTGCCCGGCGGCGGGAAGCCGGCGGCATCGGCTGGGCGCCGCAGCTACGGGAACTGATCGCGTTTCAGAAGGTCGCCGCCGCCCTGGGTGAGGACGTCGCCGCCGCGAACCTGATCGGACAGGCCCCGGATGAGGACCGCGACGTCGTCGCGGACGTGGTCAAGACGGTCTACCGCAAGTCGATCAACCCCCTCGCTCTCGGCCGCCAGCTTTAACCCCCTCCCTGCCGGCCCCGGGCCCGCCCGCCCGCACCGCCCCGGTGAAAGCCCGGGGCCGGCCCCACCCTTGATCCGATCTTGTTGGGAGCCCGTGATGACCCGTCTACACGACGACCCGACCGCCACCGGCATCGTCGAACTACCCGAAGACTGGCTGATCCTGTCCGCCCGCCTCACCGGCGCGCTGCCCGCCCTGACCGACCGCGACGATGTGATCGTCAACTGCGCCCCGGGCGCGGGCCGGGGTTCGCCCGCCTGCTACCTGCCCCACCTCGGGCTGATCGAAATCGACGCGACCCACCTTGACGGGCTGAGCCCGACCGGCCTGGACCCGATGCGGCCGGCCGACCGGGACCGCTACCCGGTGGTCTGGGGGCTGCTCGCGCACGAAACCAGCCACGCCGACCACACCCGCTGGCGGCCCCCGGCGGGCACCCCGGCCCCGGTCACCGAAGCGGCGCTGATCCTGGAAGAAGCCCGGATCGAAGCCGCCCACCTTGCCCGCCGGCCCACCAGCCGGCGCTGGATACGCACGGCCATCACCCAGCTCATCCTCGCCGACTTCACCCCACCCACCCCCGAACCAACCCCAGATCCGGAACCAACCCCAGATCCGGAACCAACCCCAGATCCGGAAGCAGCCCCGGGTCCGGAAGCAGCCCCCACCACCCCGCCAGACCCGCCAGACCCGCCAGACCCGACGGATCCGGCGGCTACCGCACCGGCCGCTGCCTATCCGGCGTTGGCGTGGGGGATGACGGCGGCCGACGCCGCGCGGGCCGCGACCCTTTTGCTGGCCCGGGTGGACGCGGGCGTCCTGGACGCCGACGAAACCGCGAAGGTGCACACGGCGGTCGCCGACATCCTGGGCGAGGAGAAGTTCACCGACCTGCAGACAGTGTGGCGCGAAGCGCTGAGGACCGGCGACGAGGACGCCGACACGATGGTCGCTCTCGGGCGCCGCTGGTGCGACATCGGCGGGATCAACCCCGACCCGCCCCCCGCCGCCCCCGGCGAAGCTACCGACGCCGGTCAGCCGGGCGAAGGGGCGGGGCCGCAAGGCGAACCGTCACCGTTGGCACGGGCGGTCAGCGAAGCGCTCGGCGCCGTGCGCGAAGCCGACCGCCGCGACGATGAGCCACCGGACAGGCCGTCTGGTGGCGACCGGGAAGYGGAAAGGACGACCCGCGCCGACGCCAAGCGCCACGCCGACAGGGCGTCAAAGGTCAGCGATGATCATCGGTTCGCGGACGGCTACACCAACCTCGCCGGCCGCCGGGCGCCCACCGCGCGCGAACAGACCGCCGCCCGCCAGCTGGCCCGTGCCCTTCGCACCGCCGCCCGGCGTGAACCGACCACCCGCACGGTCACGTCGGCGACGCCGCCCGGGCGGCTACGGATGCGCGCGGCGCTCGCCGCCGACGCGCAACGCGCCGCCGGGGCCGTCCCCACCGCCGAACCGTTCACCCGCACCTTGCGGCGGACCACCCCCAGCCCGCCGCTACGGGTCGGGATCGCCGCCGACGTGTCCCTCTCGATGCGGATGGCGGCCGGCCCGGTCGCGTCCGCCGCCTGGATCCTCGCCCGCGCCACCAGCCACCTACCCGACGCCCACAGCGCCACCGTCATCTTCGGCCAACACGTCCGCCCCCTTGCCCGCGCCGGCCGCGCCCCCACCCACGTGACCGAATTCCAGACCGAAGACCTGACCGAAGACTTCGTCGGCGCCGTCGACACCCTGGACACCACCCTGGGCCTGTCCCGCCGCGACGGCGCCCGCCTGCTCGTCGTCATATCCGACGGCATCTTCGCCGGGGACTACCAGCAGACAGTCGGCCGGGCCCGGATAGACCGACTGGCCGCCGCCGGCTGCGCCCTGCTGTGGCTCACCAACGCCGACCACCTGAGCCGCTGGATGAGCGGCCTGACCGCCTACCGGCTCACCGACCCGGCCGCCACCGCCGACGCCATCGGCCGCGCCGCCGTCACCGCCCTACGCACCGCCTGATTCGAAAACTCAGTGAGTCGGCCCCGTTTCGTCACCCAGGTGCCGGAACGGGGGCGGGCTGGAGGGTGACGTGGTAGCCGAGTTG
>NZ_MBLN01000010.1:0-17629 GCF_001854645.1 Pseudofrankia sp. EUN1h
GGAGGGTGTGCCAGTTTTGGCTTTCCTCAATGATCTCGCATCTACGGTGTCAGTGTACACGGACGAGGCAGAGCTATCGCGCTGGATTCGGGTTGAGGTTCTAGACCTCGGACCAGACGAGGGCGATGGGCCGCGGACTGAAGTGGTCGTTCGTTTCCAAGACGCCGCTGACCGTTACCGTCAAGCGCTCTCAGATCGTTTGTCATTAGCCACGGTGGTCGGTCGGCGTGACAAGGAACGACTCGATTCCTTGTACCTTCAGCTGTACATAGCAGATGCCGATCTGTCGTACCCGTCGACTGATCGAAGCCTAGTGGAGGTCCTGACGGAGACGCACGGCGGCCGGCTTTTCGTGGTCGGACCGGCCGGCGCAGGAAAGTCGACGATGCTCGACTACGCCGCATTGCGTCTTGCGAAGGACGACCTCGGAGCCGCCCGGCTGCCCCTGCTCCTCAGAGCGGCGGACCTCGTCAGTTCTGCGTACTCATCCGTGACCGATTACATTCAGCTCGTGATCAAGGGCGTGGTCCCGCGTTATGGAAAGCAGGCCAGCTATGTCATTTCAAACTCAGAGGACTTCGGCGGTCAGGGTACGGTCCTCCTCGTCGATGGTGTGGACGAACTCCGCCGTGAGCATCGGCCGCGACTGCGCCAGTTGCTCCGGCAATTCGAAATACAGTTTCCGGACGCGACTATCGTGCTCGCAGCCCGGCCGAGCGGCTACGATCGCTCGCTTTGGTTTGACTACAACATCTACGAACTGCGACCGCTGTCGGACGAGCAGGTGTCTGACTATGTCCGGCGGTTCGCTACTGCTGCGGCCCGCGACCAGTTGCTGTCGCTCCTGGCCAACTCCGAGAGAATCAGAGAGCTGGCTAGAACCCCATTCATGCTGGCGTTGATTACGTCATTCGAGGGTGACGCCGGAGCCCTGCCGATCCGGCGAGCTTTGCTAATCCGCGCGTGTGTCAACTCGTTGCTGTCCAGGCGACCATTGAGCGACACCGCTGGCCTATCGAACAGCGACCTTGCGTCGTGCCTGCGGAGCCTCGGCATGCGGCTGTTCAAACTTTCGTCGGCTGGCGGACACAGGGAGGTCGAGGTTCTGTTCGCCCTGGAACAGTATCTGGGCGAGCGTCCCCAGTCGGCCACTCGGTCGGGCCGCGCCTCGCTGAGGGATCGCGCAGTCCTCATTCTCGATGAGGTCATTGATCGTACTGGGTTGCTTCAGCGTGACGGCGACATCATTGACTTCGTCCACCGTTCGATATGGGAGTACTTCGTAGCGCTGGCGCTCGTCGATGAATCCTTGGAAGCCTTGGCCGGCGTCGCCGCGATCCCGGCCTATGAAGAGCCAATCCGTTTGATGGTTGGCCTGCTCGACCACGATGGGGCTGTCACTCGGCTAAGAGCGGTTTGGCGCGTCAACCGCGGCCTCGCCCTCCGTAGTGCAGGAGAGTCGCCATACGACCTTGACGAGGTCGTCGGGCAGCTAATTCGAGATCTTCAGGACGGAGACGCTGCGGAACTCGTGCGTAGCCTGAAGGTTAGTCTCGCGGACCGCACTACGTTGGATGCGGGTGAGAGAACGATCACCGATACCCTCGGGGTCCTACTTCCGCACACACGGTCGTGCGAGACGCTCTGGGAGGGGCTGACAGCGCTCGTCGCGATCAGGCGGCGGCGGCCCGAGGCAGGCGCGCTTCTGGAACAAATCTTCGATACCAACGGTAGCGGGCAACGTCGGGAGCAACTGCTGAACGCCACTGGGATTGAGTTCGTGGCCGTACCAGGTGGTTCGTTCACGATGGGTTCCGATGCGCCAGGGCGGTCCRTCGACGAGCGGCCCAGCCACGGTGTCGAGGTTTCCTCGTTCAATATTACGACRATCACGACGCCGAATGCCGCTCGTGCGCTGTTTCCGTTCAACATCGGTCTGGTGGATGACCCCCGGTCGCCAACGACTCAGCACCCAATCGTGGGTGTCACGTGGTATGAGGCATCGATATTCGCCATGTGGTTTGGCGGCAGGCTTCCCACGGAGGCAGAGTGGGAATACGCCTGTCGCGCAGGCGGTCACGATGATGCGGTGCTGTCGGCCGAGAACTCGATCCCCTCGTATGCTTGGTTTGCCGGCAACGCTGGGAACACCACGCACGTGCCCGGTCAATTGCTCTCCAACTCGCTTGGCCTTTTCGATGTGCTAGGAAACGTGAGGGAGTGGTGCTCAGACTGGTTCGGCCCTGGGTACTATCAGGAGTGCGCCGAGGTGGGGATCGTGAAAGATCCGGAAGGACCTGCTGACGGCATTCAGAAGGTTCTGCGTGGAGGTTGTTTCGATTGGAACACGGCTAACCTCGTTCCAACCTACAGAAATTCCAACTTGCCTAACAACCGCGGCTTTCAGAATGGTTTCCGACTAGTTTGGGGCCTTCCGATCTGGCTTGTAGAGCACTAGGCGAAGTCCCGAGAAAGGAATGCAAGAAATAATGTCAGAGTCACCATTCAAGGTCGGTATCGTTGGGACGGGAGTCGGTATTCGTACCCACTTCCCAGGTTTCGCTGCCGTGCCTGGTGTCGAAATTGTCGGTGTCGTCGGTTCCAACCCGCAACGGGCTGCGGAGTTGCTCTCGAATGCGGGCTTGCCGAGTCAACTCGCGTGTTCCCTCGACGAGCTCATCGCCTCGGGCCCAGACCTGGTTGCGGTCACCACGCCGCCGGCCGAACGAGGAACGTTGGTGGGCGCGCTCAGCCGCAGTTCGTGTGCATTGCTCGTCGAGAAACCCGTCGCTCGGGACGCGGACGAGGCGTCGAGGATCTACCAGAGTATTCTGGGGAGCAGCCGACCCGTGTTCCACGGTGTCCAGCTTCGGGGTCTCCCTGCCTTTCAGTATGTGCGGGGGATTGTCCAGGATGGGTTGATCGGAAGGGCTTTCTCGGTGCGACTGCGGGAGCGGACATCTGCGTTCCGAGCAGATAGCGTTGCGGACTGGGTAGGAGCACGGTCTAAGGGAGGTGGAGAGCGACTCGCTATGGGACCGCACTTGCTTGACCTCGGCGTGTTTGTGTCCGGCCACAAGTTTGACGACGTGCCCCGCCCATTTGGATCAGGGCCACACTTCGGAACTGCCGTAACGCCGCGTGGCACATGGATTTCAGCGCTTGCCGACCGCAAGGATGCCGCGGACGAAGCGTTCGGGTGCGGACTCTTCGTCGGCGGCTGCTGGTCTGAACTCTTCTGCACAGGGGCCGGTGCAGGTCCGCGCCTCCTGGAGTTCGATATCGAGGGCACGGAAGGTTTGATCCAGTTCTCCTTCGTCGACGGTCGTGGACGGCTGGACGTCTTCACCGACGCTGAGGAGTGGCATTACCACCTTTCTGAGGGCGGAAATCTCGTTCAGGCGAGCGGCTCCGAACCACCGAAACTGAATCCTTCGCTGTTCAGAGTCGCTTTCCCGTCATACGCTAATGAGATCGTCGCCACACTGYGCGGCGTTTCTGTAGGCCCCAATTTGGCGACGCTGCGTGACGGCATCGACACGCTGGCAATTCTTGACGCGCTCGGGAGGTAGCAATCATGGGATTGTTTGGGAAAGATCGAACACTCAGCCCTGAGCTGAGTTTGCGCGTATCCACGATTGTTCGTTCGGCGTCTATTGCGTCGCTAGCGACGGTGGGCGGGGAGGGCCCGTCAATCTGCGCGGTGTTCTATGTATACCTAGGCGACGGCAGGTTCGGATTCAAGAGCCGGCGAGCGAGTGAACACATGAGGAACGTGGCCCGCAGCCCGAGCGCCTCGCTCCTCGTCGTCAGCCCGGAGAGTACGTACGCGGCCAAGTTTGGTATCCAGATTCGGGGCCAGGTCCGGGCATGCGCCGACGTCGAAGAGATGGCTCAGGTGATCACGCTTTATAGCAGTGCATTTGAAGGCGCCGGCAAGAAGCTCTCTGACCCGGAGACAATGCTCTTGACCTCGACTGAAAGCACGTTCTTTGTCTTCCAGGCTGAGAGGGTGAAGCTCATAGACGAAAGCCCTAGTGCCAACCGCACAACAACCGAGTACGCCAGTTTCCCCGTCGGATGAAGTCTTCCGAGTCGGCGTCGCATTTCGAAACGGAAGAATGGGCAGCTGGAATTGGCCGACCCCTCGGAGTTAGAATTTCTCAGACGGCTGAACGCGGACGTCTTCGAGTGGTACAAACTCGCCGACTCGAAGGCGCAATTCTTGTTGGCGCTGGACGGCGTGTTCATCACGGTCCTGGGATCGGTATTGTTGGGCGCAAACGCGGGCACGGCTGGTGGGATAAATCTGACGTCGTCTGATATTGTCTTCGCATCTGTCGTTGCTATTGGCGTGATCTCGTCAATAGGCTGCGCTCTGGCATGCCTCTTCTCTCGAATGCGAAATGCGAGAATTGGGAGCCTCTTGCGGGGATTTGGTGTTGATGTCGCCGACATCAGTACCTACTCGCCTCGCGTGGCATGGTGGTTTGGAATGATCGCGGTACTTGAGCCGACTCTCGCTGTGGAATATCTGCGTCGAGCGGACGGACCTTTCGAATCCGAGGCGTTGGCGCAACAGATCGTAATCTTGTCGAAGAACGTTTTACATAAGCACCGATGGGTGAATAGAGGTTGGGTGGCGACTGGTGTTGGGCTCGTCGCCCTACTTTGCGCATTTGCCAGTCATTTTGTGACATCGCTTAGGTAATGTGCCTATGTTCTTTTGTTGGTAAATGGAGGTATGCCTGCGCCGGCCGTCCTGCGGAGTGTGCTGTCCGGCTCGGAGCGGAGGTGTCGGAGGCCTGGGCGCGTCCGCCCAGCCGAAGTAGTCGTCGCGGATCAGGTAGTCGGTGAACCCGTCGCGCAAACCCAGGTCCTTGATCGCCTTCGACGAGCGCGACTGGACCGGGGTGTACCAGGCCCGGGGTCCGTACGGTGACCACGTGCGGGCGGCCCGCCAGTGGTTCCCCGTCACGTCGGTATCCTTGTGCGACAGGTTGACCGGTGTCTCGTGTCTCGTCCGCGCATAGCACCGGCTCGGCGCCAGCGCCGCTTTCATCGCCGCGTCGAACCCGGCGGCGGCCAACTGTTCGGYGAGCTGGGCGTTCGCGCGGGCGACGAACCCGGACGACACTGCCTCCCGCAGCAGCCCGTCGGCCAGCCCCGCGGCCCGCTCGACGGGCACGTTGCCCCCCGAGGCCGGCAGCACCGCCACGCCGTTCAGGTTCGGCCCATAGGCACACGACCTGGCCGGGCGAACGGCGCTTCGGTGGTGGTTACCTTCCCGCAGCAGCAGCAGCACCGCCGCGGCAGCACTTGGTGCACCTTCTCCAGCAGCGCCGGCAGCACGTCCCACACCTGCGCCCAGCCCTCGCCCAGCGGCCAACCCCGATCAAGCAACGGCCCCGGCGTGTCACCTCAACATCCGCCCAACTCAGCAGCCCCGCCAGCCCAACCCGTGAGTGGACACTCTATTCGGCGCTGATGATGAACCGGATTGGCAGGGGCATGGACGCCTGGATACGTCCGCGACCGTTCACGACGGTACGCTTTGGCTTCACCGTAGTTCCGATTTGATGCGGACCGGTCGACGCGCCGGCGAGCACGGCGCGCCAGCGCCGCGCGCAGCCGCCGCGCGGCGCCACCGGCAATCTACGCTTGATCCTAAATCGGACGATTCGGCAGTTGGCGCGCTGCTGCGCGGACTCGCGTGCCGACAGGCCACCGGAGTCGGGCCGTCGGGTCTACTCGGACACGACCACACACGGTCCGTTGTCGGGCGGAGGGCTGGCGAACGACCCCATCGATCGGCGCGGGAATGGGTCCCAGAGCGCGTTTGTCGAGCGCGTCGCCGTCATCCTGGTGCCATGTATTCCCGTGGCTGGTGGCGGTGACGTACAACGTCGTCATGGTGCGGGGAGTTGTGAGACGGGCTGGCCGCCGAGTATGCCGCTGGCGAGTGGGCTACGCGCTCGTCCTACTCTTGGCCGCCGGGGGGCTGGTCACCCTGTGGATCATCGCTCCTGTTCTTTATTTGCACACCGGCGGCGCCAAGGCTGACGCCCGTACCGCCGCCGCGGCGACTACCCGGCTGGGGATCATGACTCTCGCTGCTGGACTGATCGCTTTTGCCGGGGTGACACTTAACCTCCGCGAGACCCGCCAAGCCAACGAACTCACCCGGAAACGGGACCGGGACACCCATCTGCGGGAGCTGGACGAACAACGCACCAGCCGCTACACCCAGGCGATCACCCAGCTCGGCTCGGTCACCCTGGACATCCGCCTCGGCGGCATCTACGCCCTCGCACGCCTCGCCAAGGACTCCCCTGACGACCAGCCCACGGTCGTCGAGGTGCTCTCCGCGTTCGTGCGCACCCGCAGCACCGATCCAGGCCTGCGCCCACTCCCGCCCGCCGACGGGCAGGACCCGCCGCCGCGGCCGGCGCCGGACATCCGTACCGCCGTCCAGATCCTCGCCCGCCTCCCCGGGCTCGATGACGTCCCCCGCGCCGACCTGGATGGCGCCGACCTCGCCGGTCCCGCCAGCCTCGCCCGCCTCGTCCTCACGAACGCCGATCTTCGCAACGTCGTGCTAAGCGGGGCGGACCTCACCGGTGCCAGGCTGGATGGGGCGAACCTCACCGGCGCCACGCTGGGTGCGAACCTCGCCTACGCCCGGCTGGAAGGCGCGAACCTCACCGGCGCCTCGCTATATGGGGCGAACCTCACCGGCGCCAGGCTGGATGGGGCGAACCTCACCGGCGCCTCGCTATATGGGGCGAACCTCACCGGTGCCAGGCTGGATGGGGCGAACCTCACCGGCGCCGATCTGAACCGGGCGAGCCTCAGGGTTGCCAAGCTGCACGGCGCAAACCTCACCGACGCCGAGTTGGGACGGACGAACCTCACCGACACCGAGTTGCACGGCGCGGACCTCAGCGGCGTCCGCCGACTGATGCAGGGGCAGGTGGACGTGGCACTCGGGGACGAGCGGACGCGACTGCCAGAGGAGCCGGACAAGATCGTGCGGCCGGCGGGGTGGCCGCCGCCGGCCCCGGAGGAAGAGGTCTGACGGGCGGGCGGGACCCCCTGGGTGTTCGGATGTTCGACCAGCCGGCGAACCTTCCTTTGGACCACCAGGTAGCCGGTCCGGAGCATGAAGGCCCGCCGTTCCACATCAGATCGACCGTCGGCCATGACCTGGGACGAAAACATCAAACATCAGGCGGAGCTGGACAGCCAGGGCTGTTGCGCTACCGCGACGGATGCCGCCCGGTGAACGCGACCTCGTGGCGGCTGGTCCACCGGTAGGTGTGGCCCTCGCGGCGGAGTTCGAGCAGATGTACGCCGGTGACTGGGACCTCGACCAGTGGGACCTCGCGTCGGAGCGTGGCCAACCTTCGAACGACCTCGGCGGCCGGTGGAGTGGCGTTGCAGTAGGTGACGCTGATGTGGGGCTTGAAGCGGGCTGGCTCGGCGGGGACCTGGTCGGCGCCGAGCTCGGCGGCGATGGACTCGCGGAGACGATCGCGGACCTCGGCGACCGGACGCCAGGGGGCAGCCCGGAGGAACGTGCCGCCGGGATAGGCGGCGATCGGGCCAACGGTCAGCGTGAACGGCTCGATGTCCGCCGTGCGGGCGGTGGCCTGCTCGCCGATGCGGGCGGCGGTGCTGGGGTCGACCTCGTCGGGGAAACCGACGCCTTGGACGGTCATGTGGATGCCGTCCGCGGGGACCGGGTCGAGGTAGTCCAGATCGGCCAATGCCTTCTGATGCGCGGCGACGTGGTCGCGGAGGGCCTGGTCGTCGAAGACGACGTACCACGTCAGGTAGTTGCGGCCGGGGCGGTGACCCGGACGCCAGTACCAGTGGTCGGCCATCCGTTCCGTGTGTTGGAAGGCTTCCCAGTCCTCGGCGTCGACTTGGTCCTCGTGAGGGTGCGGCACTCCGTCAGGCTATGGCCGGCGTGAGTCAGGCGTTGGGGGCACGCCATGCGGCAACAGAGTCGGCGACCTCGGCGATTTCGGGGACGCTCGACCAGGGGGCGGCGCTGGTGACCAAGTCCTGGGCGCGGCGGGCCACGATCTGCGAATTGAGGTTGGCGCCGACGGTCAGGGCCTCGGAGACCAGGGCTCCGGCGCGGTCGGGCTCGGCAGTGCGGCCGACGAGGTAGGTCATGCTGGCGTCCACCAGCGTCAGGGCGTGGCTGGCGGCGGAGTTCGACCGGGCGAAGATGGGAATGGCCTGGTCGGTGAACTCACGGACGCGGTCGACGGCGCCCAACGCGAGATAGGCGCTGGCGGCGTTGCCGGCCAGACGCGCGGCGCCGAACGGCTCGAACGACAGGAAGTAGCCGACCGGGTCGACGTCGTCGGCCTGGGCGTGGGCGGTAAGCGCGCGGCTTACGGCGTCGTCCACGCCGCGACGGTCACCCAGCTTCCCGAGAGTGCGCGCTTCGCCGCTGATCGCAAGGCGGATGGACGCGGGACCGCCCGCGGCGTAGCGCTGCCCGTCACGGGCGTAGTCCAGGGCCTGCTTGTACCGGCCCGCGTAGTAGGCGACGAAGCTTTGGGTCCCGCGCACCCACGCGGCGAGGTCGCGATGGCCGGCGGCCTGGGCCAGGCTCATGGCCTCGTTGCAGTAGGCGCGGGCGAGCAACTCGTTGCCGAGGTCGAACGCGAGGTAGCCGAGCAGGCCGGACAGCTTGCCGGCCACGACGTACAGCTCGCCGCGGTAGCGCGGGTGCTGGTGGCCGTTCATCAGCTCGGCGACGTAACGGCGCTGGCGCAGCGCGGTCGGGTAGACGGAGCTGGCGTCGGATGCCTCGTAGCGGCGGCCGATCAGGTCCACGCTCATGTCCAGCTGCTCGACCGCGGCATCGTCGACGTTCGACGCGGCGAACAGCTGCATGCGGTGGGTGACCTCGTCCAGCTCGTCATCGGCGGCCAGGACCACGCTGGCGGCGGTCGCGGCGAGAACCGTCCGCCGGTCCGGGCCGGTGCGCTCGGCTACTGGCGGTTCGCTGGTCGTTGCCGGCTCGGCGAGTCCGAGCAGGGCGCGGGGAATGTCGAGGCCACGCGCGAACCGCTCGTACATATCCAGGCTGGTGACCTGGCGCTTTCCCCGCAGGATGTGCGAGATGTGCGACTGCGGGACTTCGCAGGCGGTGGCGATCTGTGTTTGGGTCGCGCCGGTCCACCGCTGGTAGATCCTCAGGACAGCGCCGATATCCCTGCTGGCCAGGGCTTGTGTGACGTCGGGGCGCTGCCAGAATCCGGGCGGGGTGACGGGGCGGGGGCTGCGTGGGGTCATGTGCGCGGGCCTTCCGTGCGGGCGGCGGTTCCCTACCGTGTCGGTGGCGGCACTATGCGGAAGTGTAGCCACGGTTCGTATACGTCCGTAGCTCTTTCCGATGCGCACTGATCGCGGAAAGGCTCCGGCCAACCCCGCCGCGCGGTCAACGGCGCCCGATGCGGCGGGGTGACCTGGGCCGGTGAGCGGATCGGAGAGMGACAGATGGTGCAGGACCTGGCGGACGACGCGGAGCAGGGTGGCGGGCTCGATGTGGCGACAGACGGCGGGGATGTGTCCCCATGGAAGAGTGCTTCKCCGGGGGTGGTGGCCACGCCATGGGCAGGGGACGACTGGGCGCTCGTGGTCGGGACGGGCTCGGATCTGGCGGAGCTGTGCGCCCAGATCGCGAAGCTTCCGGCAGGCCTGGAGTTCGTCGAGGCGTTCGGCGACGTCGACCTGGTCCTCGTGTACCGGCCGGCCCAGCAGGCGCCAACCCGGCGGGAGCTACTCGGCGCGCTCGTGGACCAGGTGGTCGAGCACGGCGGGATGCTCGTCGGGCCGGTCGGTCCGGGTGGGCTGTCGGCGGGCGAGCGGTTCATGACCTCGGCGGAACGGGTCGCGTTCGCGGCCGGGCAGGCCGACGCGCTCGGCGCGATGCGCCGCGCGCTGACCGGGATGGGGAAACCACGAACCGACGCGCACGGCATACCGGCGGTGTCGTAGGCGACCGACTCCAGACGGCTGGTGGGCTGGACCTGGCGGGCTGACGTCCGCGGGTCCGGCCCTCGTCATTTCCCGGGCCGTGGGCTCGCCGGTGCCTACGCCGGGGCGAGGTGGCGCGCGATCTGCTCGACGTGACGCTCGATGCGCAGCACGGCGGCGAGGATCTGCGCGGCAGTCTCCGCGGACGTGGGGTCGTCGGCGGGTGGCTCGGCGAGCAGGACACGCAACAAGCGGTCGTCGGGCCAGCCGAGGGCGCGGCAGATGGCGGTCAGGGTGGCGTTCTGGACGCGGCGGCCGGTCGCGCCGCGTTGGAGCGCGCGCACGGTCGAGACAGAGACACCGGCGGCGTTGGCAAGCTCCTGCTGACCGATCCGGCGGGCGGCCATGCGCCGGTTGAGCGCGTCGGCGACTGCCGCCCAGTCCTCGCCGTCGACCGGTCCGCGGGCGGTGTGCGGCCTGGCCGATAGGTTGTCCGTCGTCCCCATGGATCAAGCAAACTCGCCCTTTGGCTCGAAAGCAAACAGCGCCTGGCGGGTGATCGTGGTTTATACCCTGGCGTCATACACAGGCGCATAGCAGGTTGGCGAGCGGTTCATGGCGCGCGCATCGTTAACGCACCCCCAAAGTGTCCGGATGGTCCGGATGCGCGGGTAGGAGGTGTGGCGCGGTGGCGATTCCTCGTCGGATTCCGGTGGCGTTCGGAGACGTGTTCCCGAACGGTGCCTACGTGCTGGGTGTGGAGCCCTCGAACGACTTCGAAAAGGTCCAGGCGGGTGCGCACGACACGCAGGAGCGTGACCCGCACTCGGGTCTGCTCGTGTGGGCGGTGCGGGTCCTGGATGCGGACCCGGCGGCGCGGACGGCGGAACTGAAGGTGAAGATCGCGGCCGAGGTCGCGCCGGTGCCGCCGGACCCCGTTCCGGGGACGCCGTTTCGGCCGGTGGAGCTGGTCGGGGTGCAGGTCATCCCGTGGCTGGACCTGAACGGCCAGCGGCCGAAGCTGATGTTCGCGCTGCGGGCGTCTGGCATGCGGCCGGCGTCGCCGCTGCCGGCCCGTCAGAACCCGGGAGCGGCGGCGTGAGCGGCGACCGCGTGTCCTCGATGACACGGCTGTCGGCGGATCTCACCGTCGGCGGCGGCGCGGTCATCGACCTGCACACCTACCCGCACCGATCTCCAATCCTGTCCCTGCATATGGGCGCGGTGTCAGTCACGATCGCCTTCCCGACCGGCGACCTCGGCGAGGCGCCGATGCGGTTCGTGCGCGAGTTCGCGGACGCTGCCGCGCGGTTCACCGAGGACTGCGAACGCTTCGCCACGACTAAGCGCAACACGCCGGGCGGCTCGGCGCCCGGTCCGGTCTCGGCGGAGATTCCGCCGGCCTCACGCGCGGTCTGAGCGCGCTTTCTCGCGGGCTTCCCGGGGCGCCGGGCCGATAGCCGTCCGGCGCTCCGGGGCCTGCCCGCCTTTCTCTTTCGTGTTTCTGCCCCTGGCTTTGCCGTGCCGTGAAACGGGTGGTGCTTTGTCATGCCGAGAATCAACGGGGATCGTCCGGTCCCGTCGCTGCCGGCGCGGCACGACAAAATCCGGGTCCCGCTATGGGTGCTGCTCGTAGGCCTGGCGGCCCGGCTCGTGGGCCGGCTGGTCCTCCTGCTGATGCGGCACCCGATCGCGGTTGCCGTGTTGGTCGTGCTGACCGCGTTCTACCGGGCAACGGGTCTGCTCGGCCTCGGCACGTTGGCCGCCGCGGTCGTGCTCGTGTCCATGGCCTGGCGGCTGGCCCATCGGTCGTCGTTCAACCAGGCGGCCTGGTGGGCCTGGGGCCGGCTGCGGCTCGTGTTCGTCTACCGGCGGCGGTGGCGGGCGGCGACGGTGCATTGCGGCCTGGCGATCCGGATCCCTGCGTCGAACGCGGAGCGGGTGACCTTCGACGAGTACTTCCCGCGCATCCGAGCGTTCCGCACCTCTCGCCCCGTCGAGTCCCTGCGGGTGGAACTGCTTCCCGGCCAGACCCCGCAGACCTGGGCAGAGCAGGCGGAGGCGCTGCGCCACGTCTACCGGACGCGGGCGTGCCGGGTCCGTGCGGAGCGGGTCGGTTTCGTCTGGGTCGACTTCTACCGCCGCGATTCGCTCGGTCGCACTGTGGCGCCGTACCCGGTCGACGGTCCGGACGCGCCGGGCGCCGGGCTCGAGAACCTGGTCGTTGGCCGGCGGGAGGACGGCCGGCCGTGGCTGCTGCAGCTGCGCGGCTCGCACGTCCTGGTGGCCGGCGCCACCGGGTCGGGCAAGGGCTCGGTGCTGTGGTCGCTGATCCGCGCACTTGGCCCGGCGGTGCGGGACGGCCTCGTCGAGCTGTGGGTGTGTGATCCCAAGGGCGGGATGGAGATGGCGGCCGGCGCACCGCTGTTCGCCCGGTTCGCCTACGACCTGCCCTCCATCGCGGACCTGCTCGACGACGCGGTGACGCGGATGCAGGCGCGGGCTGACGTGYTGCGCGGGGTGACTCGGCTGCACGAGCCGACCCGGGATGAGCCGCTGATCGTCGTGGTCGTCGACGAGATCKCCGCGCTGACCGCGTATGTCACCGACCGGGACTTGAAACGGYGGCTGTCGGCCTCCCTGCCGCTCCTGCTGTCGCAGGGCCGCGCGCCTGGCGTCGTCGTGGTCGCGGCCGTCCAAGATCCGCGCAAGGAGACGTTGCCGTTCCGGGACCTGTTCCCGGTCCGGGTCGCGCTGCGGCTGGTCGAGGCCGATCAGGTCGACCTTGTCCTCGGCGACGGCGCGCACGACAAGGGCGCGCGCTGCGAGGACATCGGCACCGATCAGCAGGGCACGGGCTATGTCGCCGAGGACGGCGGTGCCGAACCGGTCCGCGTCCGCGCCTCGTTCCCGGATGACGCGGAGATCCGCCGCACCGTCGACCGCTACCGGCTGCCCGCCGCGGGGCCGGTTCTTGCGCTGCCCGCGCCGTCGACAGCGCCGGACCTCGTCGATCTCCTGCGGCTGCGCGGCGCCCGGGCCGTTGACGATCTCAGCCCGCCGGTTCGGCCTCGGCGGCGGACGTGGCCGTGGCGCAGGGCGGCCGGCGCGCGACCCGGCCCGCATCCCGAAACGGGCGGCTGGGTGCCTGACCTCGCCGAGTACGGCAACCCCTGGGGCGACCAGTGACCACCCCCGGCCCGGACGGCGCGACGCCCGGCGAGCAGGAACCGCGGCCCGGTTCCCGGCTCGCCCGGCTACGGATGCCGCTCGCGCGCCATGTCGTCGAGGCGGTCGCGGTCGAGGAAGGCGTGTGCGTGCGGCCGATCGCGCTGCGCCGGGTCGACCTCGACACCGGCGAGACGACGATCATCCCCGCACCCTGCGGCGCCACCCTCGCCAGCAAATGCCCGCCCTGCGCCGAGCGGGCGCGGCGACTACGGATGGCGCAGTGCAAGACCGGCTGGCACCTCGACGACGAACCCCTCCCGCCACCAGACCCGCCCGACGACGACGCCAAACAACTCGCCCGGCTGCGCGCGGACCTCGAAGCGATCCGGGCCGAGGCGGAGCAGGCAGGCGACCTGGCCGGCGTCGCCGATGCCGACCAGGTGATCGGTCACGTCGACGAAGCCCTCGCCGACCTCGGCGTCCGCGGCAAGGCCGCACCGGACGATCGGACGCGGCCGCGGCGGAGCAGGTCGACGAAACGGCGTCAGGACGTCGCCGACCTGCCTCGGCTCCCGGTCGACAAGCGCACTGTCGGGCGGACGTATGTGGCGGCGGATGGCACGGCCTGGCGGCCGTCGATGTTCCTCACGCTCACCTGCGACACCTATGGCAAGGTCCTCGGCGACGGAACCCCGGTAGACCCGGACGGCTACGACTACCGGCGGGCGGCCCGCGACGCGATCCACTTCCCGAAACTCGTCGATCGGTTCTGGCAGAACCTGCGCCGCGCGGTCGGCTGGGACGTCCAGTACTTCGCCGTCCTGGAGCCACAGCGGCGGCTCGCGCCGCACCTGCACGCCGCGTTCCGCGGAACGGTTCCCCGGGTCGTGCTGCGTCAGGTCGCGGCGGCGACCTATCACCAGGTGTGGTGGCCGCCCACCGACGCGCCGGTCTACGCGCCCGATGGCCCAGGGCTGCCGGTGTGGGACGAGCAGGCGGCCGGCTACGTCGACCCGGCGACCAAGGCAGCGTTGACGTCGTGGGATGAGGCGCTCGACGCCATCGGCCCGGACGATCAACCCGCGCACGTCGTCAGGTTCGGACCACAGATCCAGGCCGACGGCGTCACGTCGAACAGCGCCACGGCCGGACGGCTGATCGGCTACCTGACCAAGTACCTCACCAAGTCGCTGGACGCCTGCCACGCCGTCGACACCGACCGGCAGCGCGCGCACGTCGACCGGCTCGCCGCGGCGCTGCGCTACGAACCGTGCTCGCCCACCTGCGCCAACTGGCTCCTACACGGCATCGCGCCACGCAACGCCCGGCCCGGCCTCGTCCCCGGCCGATGCAAGGGCAAGGCACACCGGCGCGAAACGCTCGGCTTCGGCGGCCGCCGCGTCCTGGTCTCCCGCAAATGGTCCGGCAAGACGCTGTCCGACCACAAAGCCGACCGGGTCGACTTCGTCCGGGCTCAGCTCGAAGCCCTCGGCCACCGACCCGACGCAGGCAGTCCAGCCGAGCAGACGACCGGCGACCCGGCCGGCGCGCCGCGCGTCTCCTGGGAACTGATCCGGCCCGGCGACCCGAACGCGCCACGACGCGAACACCTGATCATCCACGCGATCGCCAACCGGCAACGCTGGCACGCCCAGCTGGCGAACCCCACGACGACCGGGCCACCCGCCGGCGGCAGCGCGCTGCCAGACGTGGCCTGACCTGGCCTCCCTCGACTCCCGCGACAGGAGGAACGACGTGACCAAGCTCCTGCTCACCCCCGTCGAGGCGGCCGAACTGCTCGGCCTCGGACGCTCGACCGTCTATGAACTCCTCACCGCCGGCAACCTCGAATCGGTCCAGATTGGGCGGGCTCGCCGCATCCCACACGCCGCGCTGCTCGCCTACATCGACCGACTCCGCGACGAGCAGAACGGCGCCGCGGCATGAAACCGGCAGCGTGCAAGCAGGCGCGCGGACCACCTCGGCGACCTGGCGGACGGCGCCGGAGTTCGTCCCGCTCTCGGCAACTCCCGCGTCCGGCAACACGGAACACGGATCGAAAGGCGGCCCCGGTAGGTGCGGCAACACCCACCGGGACCTGAGGCGCACCCCTTGAACACCGCAAGGAGCAACACCCTGATGGACATCTTTCCGTTTGACGACGCCACGCCGTGGCGCACCCCCGAAACCGGCCCGGCCCTCGTCTACGTCCGCGCCACGCCCGACGGCGACCGGGAGCTGACGATCCGGCCCGGCGCCGACGCCATCGACCTCGTGGCCGCGCTCGCGACGCTCCCGCCTGGCGTGATCTTCCTGGAGCACTTCGGCGACGTCGACGCGGTCCTCGTCTTCCGGCAGAACCCCGCCGGACCGCCGGAGCTGGACGGCATCCCACTCTTCCCGCCATCCCCGCTGGTCCCGGCCGGCGCGGCGCGCGGCTGAGCCACCGGGGTACCTCCCGCTCCCCACTTCTTTCCCGGTTCTCTGCTGGCGCTTCACACCGTCGGGGGGCCGGACGGGTCCAGGGTCGGCCGAAGGCCGATCGCGCAGCGACGCGCAGCGCCCTGGATGCGGCCGGACCCCCGACGGACCCTCCCCGCGCCAGAGAACCGAACGCCACCGGAACCGGAAGACCGCATTCCTTGCCCTCGTCCCTCTCATAGAAGGAGCACAACCCAGATGGCGCGTTCGATCTCTCCGCAACCGTCGGACGAAGGTTCCGGCAGCTCCCGACCCGCGGGCGACCCGGTCGACGGCACGCCGTCCGGCGAGGCCAAGCCCGCGCGGAAGAAGGGGGCCAGCGACAAGAAGAAGTCCCGGCGGGCGCACGGCGACGGCGGCCTGTTCCAGCGGTCCAGCGATGGCCTGTGGGTCGGCCGCGTCGACCTCGGTTGGAAGGACGGCAAGCGCGTCCGCAAGACCGTCTATGCCAAGACGCAGGCTGAGTGCCGCACGAAGCTGGAGAAGCTGAAGCGGGCCGCCGAACTCGGCGTCAACGTCACGGCGGAGCGGCGCACGGTTGAGAAGTGGCTCGCCGAGTGGCTGACCATCAAGGCGGCCGACGGCACCCGGCCGTCGACTTTGCGCTCGTACCGCTGGCTGATCGCGTCGCACATCGTCCCGGCGATCGGCCGTATCCAGCTGGACAAGCTCACCCCGCTCGACGTGCGCCGGCTCGTCGCGGCGGCGAAGGCGGCCGGGCTCGCCMCGACGAGCGTCCGCCATGTTCACGGGCTGATCCGCAACGCGCTGTCGGAAGCGGAACGGCTGGACCTGGTGCCGCGCAACGTCGCCAAGGCGGTCAGGGCGCCGTCCGCGCCGCACGCGCAGGTTCGAGCGCTGCGCCCCGAGGAAGCGCGCCGGCTTGTCGAGGTGCTGCGCAGCGATCGGCTCGAAGCTGTCTTCGCGTGCGGGCTCATGCTCGGCCTGCGGCGCGCGGAGATCCTCGGCCTGCGCTGGGACGACGTCGACCTCGACGGCGCTGTGCTGCACGTCCGGCACGGCCTCCAGCGGGTCGACGGCAAGCTCGCCTTCGTCCCGACGAAGACCGAACGGTCGCGGCGCCGGCTGCCCATCCCGCCGCGGCTCGTCGAGATCCTGCGCCGTCACCGTGCGGCACAGCGAGCCGAACGAACCGGCCGCGGCGATGCCTGGAAGGAAACCGGCCTCGTTTTCACGACGACTATCGGCACGGCGCTGGAGCCGAGAAACGTCAACCGCCATTTCGACCGGATCCGCAAGGAAGCGGGCCTTCCGTGGCTGCGGCTGCATGACCTCCGCCACGCATTCGCGACCATGCTTTAACTAGGCAATGTTGCATCTGATGCAACATTCGGCAGTTTCTGTGATCGCCCGCGAGCGGGAGTTTCTGTGCCAGTGGGGTTTCTTCGCGCGGRCTGACGACATGGGCGACATGCCGTCTGACCTGCTGTGATCACTCCTTCGATGCATTCGATGACAGATTGCGGCGTCTGGTGACGTTGCGTTCGGTGCCGCGATGTGGCGGCTGGCGCAACGCGTAGGGAGACGCTGATATGCGGTCGAGGACCGCGGGCACGGCGGCGCTGGCGCTCGTGGACGGCGCGACGCCGCTGCGGGCGGAGCCGGTGCTGTTCGACGAGATGCTGGCAGGTTTCCGCCGCCAGCAGGTCAGCCGCCGGCTGAGCTCGTCGCTGATCGACGGCCGGGAACGGGTGGTGCGCCGTTTCCAGGCGGCCAGCGGCAGCTGGCCGTGGACGTGGACGCCGGCGCAGCTGGAGGGCTGGGTCGCCGCCGGTGGCTGGGCGCACTCGACGGTGCGCAACTACCAGGGCGCGGTCGGAATGTTCTGTGACTACGCGTGCGACCCGCGGTATGGCTGGGTCGCCGAGTGCGAGCAGCGGGTCGGCCTGGCGCCGAGCCGGATCTGCCACGACGAGAACATGGCGACGCACGTCGCCGACCACGAGGGCCGCCC
>NZ_MBLN01000011.1:0-15445 GCF_001854645.1 Pseudofrankia sp. EUN1h
CGACAACCACTGGATCACCGACGCCACCCCCGTCCCGTGCGGGATGTCCCGGCCGACCGTGAAGCGCTCCGAGATGGCCGGCTGGGCCGGCTACGGCTACTGCGCGTCGCACTCCCGGTTCTACTGGGGCCTCAAGCTCTACCTGGTCTGCACCCCGACCGGCATGCCCGTCCTGTGGGCACTGGCCAACCCGAAGATCGGCGAACGGGAGGTGCTCGCCGCGATGCTCGACCACGACGCCGCCCTGATCGCCGAACGAGACCGGATCCTGCTGATCGCGGACAAGGGGTTCGCCTCGAACGACCTCGAGGCGRCACTGTCCGAGCAGCGCATCGACCTGCTCCGTCCGCACCGCAAGGACGAGACGGCGCGCAACGGCGAGCCGATGCTCAAGAAGGTCCGCCAGCTCATCGAGTCGGTCAACGACACCCTCAAGGGCCAACTCGACCTGGAACAACACGGYGGGCGGACCTTCGAGGGCGTCGCGGTCCGCGTCGCCCAGCGCCTACTGGCGATGGCCGCGGCGATCTGGCACAACAACAAGACCGCCGCGCCCGTCACCCGCTCCCTGATCGCCTACGACCACTGACCAGAGATCGGAATTACTCGTCTAGCCCGGCCGCGGACGGGGCAGCGGTCGATCGCGGTCGCTGGTGATCTATGGCGTGTCGTGCCAGCCTGCCCGGCTTTTCACGCGGTCTGCGTCAGTTCGGCCAGTCCGGCGTCATCCCCTCGACGGTCAGGACGAACAGCAGGTCGCTGATCCGCTGGTCCTTGAACAGGGTGCGCAGCTCCTGGGTGTCGCGGAAGGAGATCTCCCATTCGCCGGACGGTGCCCGGCCCAGCAGCCCGCGCCAGGGTGTCCCGTTGCCGCGCCGGGTGCTGATGATCCCGTCCACCGGGGTGGCGGCGCCTGTGCTGGCGATCACCTCACCGGTGTCGTCCGCGGTGAACGAGAGCTCGTCGACCGTGAGCGCCACGATCTGTCCGCCCGTCCCGGCGGCGAACAGGACCACCTGTCCGATGGTCAGGGAGTCCAGGTTCGGGGGGAAGTCGCCGCGGTCGGTGCGGAACCCGATCCGCATCGGCGTGGCCGACTGGTCTGGGTTGTTCAGGTCGAACCACGCGTCGGGCAGCGTGTGACAGAAGCTGAACGCCCGGTCGACGGCGACCCGCGGATCGAGCGAACGGGTCACCTGGTCGCGCAGCACCGGGCTGTCCAGCGCCGTGTACTCCACGGTGAACAGCACGTCGAACATGGTCGAGAAGTCGAACGGGTTGGCGGCCTTCGGCATGCGTAGCTGCCAGGTCGTGTCGACGCCGAACCCCTCGAACGGAGGCCGCAGGTCCGGTTGGGCGTCGAGCTCGAACAACCCGGTCGCGTTGTTCGGGGCGGACAGGGCCACCTCCTCCGGCCCGTGTCCGATCGCCACGGTCTCGAACCCGGCATCGGTCTCGATCACGACGCGCGACACGCCTGCGCTGGTGAGCGTCGCCCGGATACCGGCGTCCGGTGGGATCAGCGCCACCACCGAGGTGCGAACCCTCCTGATCAGACGCACGTGGTGCCCGGGGAAGTCGCGGTCGAACAAGCTGCCGGGGGTGGCGAAGGCGAGGATGCCGGTTTCCCGGAACTGCTCGAACGCCACCGGGTCCAGCGCGGCGAGCGAGATGGTCTTCGACAGCTGCAGCCGCCGCCGGTCGGTCGTGAACGCGTACTGGTCGAGCTGGGTGAGGTCGCGCAGCAGCTGCTCGGCGCCGGTGAGCCCGCGCCGGTCGGGGCCGGACGCGGACCCGCCGCGGCCCGCGGAGGCTGGCGGCTCCCAGTAGTCGGCGCGGATGAACTCGGGCAGCTCCTCCTGCCGTTCGAACCGCAGCTGCCGTTCCGCGAGCCGGGCGATGACGGTGGCCTGGAGCAGGAAGTACCGGTAGATCTCGCCGAGGACGCCGGCCATCCACTCGAAGAGCTCCGCGTTGGTGAACTTCGTCGCCAGGAAGTCGAGCGTCGTCTGGGCGTTGGCCAGTTGGAGCTCGGATATGCGCCGGTCGGCCTCGGCGATGCCGACCTGCAGCTGGGCCATCCGGACCTGTTGGTCGGTGATGGCCAGGTCCTGACCGGCCAGGCGCAGCTGGGTGGCCGTGTCCTCGCGCTGCCGCTCGTAGCTGGTCGCGGCGCCGAGGAACGAGGTGACCGCGCCCAGCGCGCCGGGTATGCCGGCCTGGTTGGCCGCGGCGATCCCGTTGCCGATCGACCGCCCGCCGAGGCCGGTCATGAACGCGCCCGCCACGCCACCGATGCCGGGGGCGACGCTCGCCACCGCGAACAGCGCCCGCAGCCCGGCAGCAGCCACCGCCGCCTTCTCACCGAGGCCGGTGGCCCGGTCGAGCAGCGTCTGGGCGTGATCCCGCTGGATGACGGCTCGGCCGCGCTGCAGTTCGCCCAGTTCGACGCCGGCGTGCGCCTCGGCGACCGCGACGTCGCGCAGCTGGACCGTGGCCTGGGCGACCGTGATGTCCTGGCGCGCCTTGAGCAGGTTGTACGCCTCGGCGTCGGCCTGCTGCAACGCGGCGAGGAACCGCTCCTCGATCTGCTGCGCGGTGCCGACCAGCCGTCGCGCCCGGTCGAGAAGGGTGACGAAGCGGTAGGGCGTGGGTTTGCGGGACGTCGCCCGTTCCAGCCCGAGGGGGTTGAGCCCGGTGCGCAGCTTGCGCAGCCCGCCGGTGGCCCGCTCCTGGAGGGCCGACCGGGCCGGGTTGGGCGCGAGCGGCACGCCGGCGCCGTCCTTCAGCGGGGTGAACTCGCCCTGGCTGCCGGCGAGCAGGTCGAGCGCCGCGTCGTACAGCTGCCGAGCCCTGGGCAGCGACTCCGGGGTCTCCCTGCTGAACTCGGCGTCCGCGAAGGCGAGAAGCTGACGGCCGAGGGTGAGCAGGGTTGCCCGCGAGTACGCGCCCGAACGGTTGACCGCCAGGTCGTGTGGTCGCATGCCGTTCCCGAGCAGCCAGCCCACGCTCCGGACGACCGGCGGCGGGACGCTGCCGGCCGGCGGCTCCTCCAGCCGCAGGCCGCGGTAGATCTTACGGTCGCCGGGCGGCAGCTCATAGGCGTAGACCGTGCGGATCCAGTCCAGCGCGGCGAGGTGCTGCCCGGACTTGGCCAGCTGCTCGGCCATCAGCATGGGCACGAAGAAGAACACCTCCGCCAGCCACACCCGGGTGGTGGCGAACGAGGTGTTGACGCCGACGGCGCCGCTGGGCGGGGCGAACAACGCGTAGTCCTGACCGACGGTCCCGGACGGCGGGTTGGGGATAGTCCCGGTAGCGAGCAGGACGTCGCGCCGCTGGGCCAGCTGGCTGTCGGTGAGCAGCTCCGTGATGACCACCTTGGCGTCGTCCCGCACGGCGGCCGGCAGCGTGGGGCTGGCGGTGGGCGGGAACTCCGTACGCAGCTCGGTCAGGTAGTCCCGGGCCTCCGCCCGGGCCTGGGCGGGGGTCAGGCCGAAGTTGCCGCGGACCCGCTCGGCCAGGGCGCGGAAGCTGGCGGTGGTGACGAGGGCGTTGGGTGTCTCGCCGGTGCCCGGCGTCCGGCGCAGCGTCGGCCCGAGCACGTTCTCCGGCCAGAGGAACGTCGACATGGCGGCCCGCCAGGTCCCGTACTCACCCAGGAAGCGCCATTCCTCGTCGAATCCGGCGTCCGTGTAGCCGTTCGTCTGGGTGAGCGCCCAGCCGTTCGGACCGGTCGCCGGGTTCGACCCGAGCACCGCGAACGCGCTCTTCAGCCGCTTCGCGCGCACGGCGAACAGCACCCCCTGCAGGGTCTCGATGGCTTGGTCCAACCGGCTGGTGAGGGTGGTGCCGGCGGCGAAGAAGTCGAGCAGCAGCTCGTCGATGAGGGCGTCGCCGGCCGCGTCCGGGGCGAGCGGACCAGCCGGACCAGCCGAGCCGGTCGAGCCGGTCGAGCCGGGACGGGCGGAGCCGACGACCGCGATCAGGTCGTCCCGCAGGCGCGGCAGCGTCTCCACGTCCGCCGCCCGCGCCGCCGCGGCGAACGCCTCGCGGACTGCCCGCTCCTCGCTCTCCCTGGCACGCACGATGTTCTCCCAGCCCACCCGCGCCGCCAGCGTGGTCAGCCAGGCGGGCAGGGCCGCCGGCGCCGCGGGAGGCGACGAGGCGACACGGAGATGGTCGGGGCCCAGCCACAGCCCGGACTCCTGGGCCCGCCACGGCGGGTAGAAGTCGCGGCGCTTGCGGACCGCGACGACGATCGCGACCACGTCGGCCCACTCGCCCTGCCTGACCGCGTTGACGGTCGCGAGCCCGCGGATCGCCACCAGCCGGCGAAACGCCGCGAGGTCGAGGCGCAGTGCCGCCACACCGGGGCCGATGTCCTTCCCGGCCAGCTCGTCGGCCCCGAGAGCGGCCAGCGTTGCGGCCGCGCCCACGCCGAGCACGCCGTCGACGACCGTCGTGAACACGCCGCCGTGTGTCGCCCCGGGCGCCGCCAGCGCCTGCGTCACCTGGGAGTTACGCGCGGTGAATTCGGCGTCGATCTGGCCACGGCGGGCGGTCCGCAGCGGGCCCGCGGGGCTGCCGGGCGGGATGTCGGCGGGGGTCACCAGGTCCGGGTCGACGATCGGTACGCCGGCCGCGTCGTCCTGGCGCTGCCAGGTGTTGTGCAGGGCGGTGAGCTGGCGCTCCAGCAGGAGCGGAAGCGGACGGCTCGGCGGAGTGTACGGGTTGCGGCCCGTGTCCACGACCCCGTAGACGTCCTCCAGATTCGCCGCGGTCAACGTGTCCGGGTCCAGCGCGAGCGCGTCGAGGTCGGCCACGGTGAATGCCGCCAGCCCGAGCCGGGCCGCGAGCGCGGCGCGGGTCGCGTCGTCGGCGATGCGTGCCGACCGCAGCTCCTCGGGCGAGGTGCCGAGCCCACGCAGCACCGCCCGGTAGGCGGCGCGCAGGTACCGGCGGTCGGCCGCGCCTCGCGCCTCGAGCGCCGGCCCGGACAGCGTGGCGCGGCGTTGCAGGTAGTCACGCAGGACCTCGACGGCCACCCGGGCCTGCGGGACCGGGGCCGTCGCCACCGGCGCGTTCGCGGCCGCGGCGGCCTGCTCGAAGCGCTGGCAGAAGACCATGCCCAGCGCCGACGCCGTCGCCTGGCCGTTCGCGACCCGGTCCAGCGCGAAGGCGAGCAGGTCGGACAGGTACCCGCCGGCGCTCAGCACGCCCGCGGGGTCGGGCGCGGTGAACGGCGCCGCCACGTCGATCGTCACCGAGGCGGTCGTGACGTTGCTCCGGTTGTCCCGGGCCAGCACCACCACGTTCTGGGCGCCCGCCGGCGGGCGCACCGTCACCGTGGCGGACCAGTTGACACCGTTCGTCCCCGTGCGCGTCGCGGTCGCCGCCGGACCGGTGCCTACCGCCACGGTGACCTGGTTCACCCCGCTCTCGGCGTCGCCGACCGTGCCGGTCACCAGGAGCGGGAGCTGGGCGTCCGGCGCGGTCGTCGGCAGCGCGACCTGCTGGCCCGCGATCGGTTGGTCGACCATTACCGTCGGCCCGGTGGTGTCCAGCTTCACGGTGCGGGAGCTGGTCCGGGTGTCCGTGGTAGTGGACGAGGTTCGGAACGTCATCTGGGCGGTGATCGTGAGCTGTGCCGGGCCGGGCGGGGTGGCGGTGGTGAACGTCCAGGCGGACAGCGACCCGCCGGAGGCGGCGGGGGTGGCCGCGGCGAAGCCGCCCGAGCCGAGCTGGACCTCGACCTTGATGATCTGCAGCGGCTGCTCCTCGACCGACGGGGCTCCGTCGCTTCCGGTCGACGTCACGAACCTGGTGGCTACCGCCGTGCCCGTCACCGTGATGGTCGGTGTGAAGACCGCCGCGTTCTGCGCCGGTGACGTGATGCCGACACTCGCCGCGATGCTCGTCTGGGTGCTCGCCATTTCCGCTCCGTTTCGACCGAGCCGCCGGATGTCGTCAGGGGTTCTGTGGAGGGGGTCCGAGGGAAGAATTCAATGTCAGGAGGCCGAGAACCAGGACACGAGGTTCGTCGGGCTTTGGGCTTTGGGCTTTGGGCGCTGGGCTGGGCCGAGGTCACGGTTCTCCCGCGGCTACCAGAAGCTGGAGACCCAGCCGCCGAAGGCATATGCCCCTTCCATGATCAGCCCGTATTCGCCCTCGGCTGCCCGCCGGTCGATCTCCTGCCGGGCCGACATGTCGTCGGTGAACAACGACTCGACCAGCGCGGTCGAGCCGTCGGCGAGGAAACTGATTCCGCTGTTCAGCCCGAGGTCCACGCCGAAGGCGAACTTGATTCCCGCGTCGCCGGCCATGGCCACCGTCCCGACTCCGGTCAGGCCCACCGCGATGCTGGCGCCGCCGGCGACGACGCCGCTGCCCACCTTCCCGCCGGTGGTTGTGTTCGGGCTGTTCAGCCCGGTGCTGATTCCACCCAGCACACCGCTGGCGACGTTCACCACGCCGTAGGCGCCTTTAATGGTCGCCAGATCGCTCTTCGCGACCTCTGGTGCCGTGTCCGCCAGCTCCGCGCCAAACTGGTAGAGCCATGTTTGCGCCGGCCCCTGCCCGCCCGCGATCGTGAGGGCGGTCGAGATGCCACCGGTCACCTTGCTTGCCGAGGGCCCCGACGCCGACGCCGGGCCGGGCCCACCCGGGCTTCCCGACGCGACGACCGGCGCGCCTGGTGGTACCGGGCCGGCACCGCCAAGCGACAGGGTCGGCAGCGCGAACTTCTCCAGCAGCGACGGCGCCGGTGCCTCCGCGAACGGGATGGGCAGCGCCGCAGGCTGCTTCGYGGGCGGCGGTTTCCCGGCCGGCGCGGCCGCGGCCGCCGGTGTGGGTCTTGCCGTGGTCGTGGGTGGATAACTCAGGAAGGTCTTCTTCTCCAGACCGGGAATCAGCAGCCCCGGCCCGGACAGCGTGACGATGTTCGTCGTCGGCGGCGTCGAGGTCGGCGGCTGGGTGGTCTGTTTCGGCTTGTCCGGGACCTGGCTGCAGTTGCAGGGCCTGGCCACCGTGCTCTTTATCCCGGTCTCGTCCTCACCCTCGGTGCCGCCCCGGTCCGTCGCCCGGATCGGGTTGCCGGCGACATACCGGTAAAGGTTCGGCCCGTCGACCGCGCCGGCCGGGTCGCAGCTCGTCCAGCGGGCAAGCCAGGGTGCGTAGTAACGGGCCGCGTGGTAGCCGAGCCCGCTCTCCTCGTCCCGTTCCCTCCCGGTGAACCGGTAGCGCTTTCGGGCATGGCCACCGAACGACGTCTCGCCGTACGGGGTGAACTCCTCGCGGGAGATGAGACCGCCGCCCGCGTCGACGACCACCGCGTTCGAGCCGAGATGGTCGGGCAGGTGGTACTTCACCGGCGGCGTGCGGTCGTCGTCGAACGCGGGACCCACCCGGATCTCGGCGACCCGGGTGGTGCCGACGCTCACGTGGAGGGTGGTGTTCTCGACCGTCGCGCCGGCCGGCTGGGCGACGGTCTGGTGCTCGAAGATCCCGCCGATGTACACGGTGGTCTCGAGGCGGCCGCCCTTGCGGACGACCTTCTTCACCCGTTGCCCCGCGCCGTCGTAGAGGTATGTGGCGTGCAGCGACGGCTCGGCCGCGCCCGGTGCCTGGACGCGGAACGACCRCATCCGGTCGACGGCGTCCCATTCGAAATGCCGGGAGGCGGTCTCGTTGATCAGGTTGCCCGCGGCGTCGTAGCCGTAGTCGAAGGTGGTCTTCCCCGAGGTCATGGCCGCGAGCCGGTTGGAGCCGCCGACGATGGCCATGGCTCGGACGAAGCCGCCGGCGGCGTTCGCGTGCGTGAGCCGGACCAGGTTGCCGTCCGCGTCGTAGGCGAAGGACTGCGTATAGGCCCGGGTGCGGCTGAGATCAGCGCAGCGCGGCGCGGCGTCGAACGGCGCCGGCGGGGACAGGTCGCACTCGCGGCCGGTGGCCGACGTCAGCCGGTAGAGCGGGTCGTACGTGAACAGCCGGTCGAGCGCGTCGGCCGTCGGCGCGATCCCGCAGCCCGGCGTCCGGTCCCGCAGCGCGACGATGTTGCCGGCGAGGTCGTAGGAGTAGGCGTAGTCCTGCAGCGGAGTGCCCGCGGGCTGGTAGGCGGCCGGACCCAGGTTCCTGTACCGCTCGGTGCGCAGCCGGGACAGCCGGAACGTCCGCGGGTCGTAGGCGTACCGAGTCAGCAGCCCGTTGCCGTACGCGATGAGCGCCCGCTGGCCCCTGACGTCGTGGGCCACTCGCTCGACGATCGTCTCCCCGTCCAGCGACACGCCGCGCGGCGCACCCGACGGGTGGTAGCGGGACGTGAGCTCCCGTCGCCGGCCGTCGGCGTCCTCGGGGTAGCGGACGGAGGTGGGGCGGTTCAGGGCGTCGTAGCCGGTGGAGCACTGGTAGCGCCGCGGGTCGAGCAGATCGGCGGTCGTCCCGGCGAGGTCGGTGACGGCAGGCTGCCAGTCGACCCGGAACGGCGGCCGCCCGCCGCCGTCGGGCGCGGCGCCGACGAGCAGACGGTCGGCGACGACCTGCCGGGTCGTGGCGAGCACGTTGCCCTTGAAGTCGTAGCCGTCGGCGGTGGTCGCGCCGGCCTCGTCCAGCGTCAGCAGCGGCCGTCCCAGCAGGTTGGCCACCCGCGCGTCGCCCGGCTTGACGCCCGACTCGACGCTGTCGCCGTAGATCGTGTAGTTCCGCAGCGTCACCGGCTCGGAGCCGGCGTCCCGCGCCCACCGAAGCACGGGGCGGTTGAGGACGTCGCGCGCATACAGCTGCAACGCCCCTTTGGCGTCCCGCCGCTCGACCGGAGCTCCGGTCGCGTCCAGGACCTGGCGGCGCACCCCGTAGTCGATGTTCTCGTCGTAGAGGCGCTGATCCGCGAGGTCGTAGCGGTAGCGGAACGCCACCCGGCCGAGAGCGTCGGTGACGGTCAGCAGGTTGCCCCGGACGTCATAGGCCGAGCGGACGGTGAACCAGTCGTGTTCCGCGTCGGGCCCGTTGCGGGCGACCGCGCGCACGGAGCGGCCGAGCGCATCCACCTCGATGCTGGACGGGGTGTCCCAGTGGTCGCGGTGGGCGGACGCCTCGGCGGGATGGGTACGACCGGCGTTGTCGTTGGCGTCGTAGACGTAGGACTCCCACGGGGTGGGGGTCACCTTCTCCGGGTCGGAAAGGTCGTCCGGTATGCCGAACACGACCCGCCGCTCGGAGCCGTCCGGGTCGACGGTCCGGACCACGTGGCCGCGCGGGTCGTAGCACAGGATGGACTTCTGACCGTCCTCGGCCTCGCCCGGCCGGCGGTAGGCGAACCCCGCGGCGAAGTAGGGCTCGAACGTCTCGACGACCCRGCCCTTGGTGTCGTAGACCTGCCGGCCGGTGACGGCGACCCGAGGTTCGTCGCGCGAGCCGGATGACGCTCCCACGACGGGACCATCCACGGGCGATGAAGGTTCGGCCGGCAGAACGCCGCCACCGAAGGCCGGGGCGCCGAAGTCCACCTCCTCGGCCAGCGCCCTGGTCTGTAGCACGCGGCCGAATCCGTCGAAGTAGCTGACCGTCTCGATCGTCTCGTCCCGTTCGGGCAGCGGGATGTCGGTGTCGGTGACGTGGTGGACCCGCCGTACCGTCCGTACGGACGCGGGCTCACCCCGCTCGGAGAACGCGAGCAGGTCGTAGCTGTGCACCGTTCCCGGCGCTTCGAGTGTGTCGCCGGTGGGCACCCCCGGGCCGCCAGGTTCGTCCGGCCGACCGGGCTTGCCGAGCAGCGCGGTGGCGGCGACGAAGCCGAGCGGCGTGAAGGACACCGCGGCCCGGTTTCCATTCGGGTCGGTCAGCTCCCGCGGCCGCAGCACGCGGTAGTCATTGCTCGCCGTGGTCACGAGGCCCGCCGGGTCGGTGGCGGACACGGGCAGCAGTCCGAAGGCGTCATGGGAGATGACCGTCTCCCGCCCACGTGGGTCGAGGCGGGCCAGCAGCAGGCCTCGGACCGGGCCCCGGGCGGTGGCGTCGCCGTCGGCGGCCTGGCTCGGCGCGGCCTGGCCAGCGGGCACGTCGTGGCAGTCGTAACGGCGCCGGTCGGTCACCGCGAAGTACCCGCGGGCGAACGGCCCGTCCCCGCCGTCCCGGAACACGTAGCCGGCCAGCGGCGGTATCAGCTTGGTGAACTCGGGTGGGTATTCGGCCGGGTAGACCGGACCCTCGGCGGCGGGGTCGGATGTGACACCGACCGTGAGACAGGGCGGCAGTTCCGGCCCGTATGCCTGGTGCAGGATCTCCTCGGTCAGCACCAGCGTTTCGGTGCGCGCCAACACGCCGTAGTCGCCGAGCAGGCCGAACGGACGGCCCTGGAACGGCGCGCCGTCGTAGAAGCTGACGGTCTGGCCGATGATCCGTCGCGGCGCCGCGCCGGAGCTGATCGCGGCGTGCAGGTCCGCCACGGCGTCCGAACCGTCGTTGGGCACCTCGTAGGACGTGACGCGGGCGACCCGGTCGACCAGGTAGCACTCGGCGTCGTCGCGCTGCGCGTAGCGGCTCTCGGCGTGGGTCGCCAGGTACGGCGCTGCGCCCGCGCCGGTCGCCGCGCCCTGCCGGTAGTCCCGCTCGCGCGGGACGGCGATCAGGGTCTGCGCCCGCGGCTGGCCGTAGCTGTCGTAGTCGTCGGTGAAGCCGACCTGGGTCATCGGGTCGACGCCACGCTCCCACTGGGTGGTCCGCTCGGCGCGCAGGTGCGGGAAGAAGATTCGCCGCCGCCCGTCCTCGATGGGGGTGGGTGGCGCCTCCTCCCGCAGGCCGTACACCGCCTCGGTCACCGTGAAGGGCCGGTCCGCGCGCTCGCCGCCGTCGCGGGCATACAGCTCGGTCCGCAGCACCCGCCCGCGCAGCGCCCGCAGGGCGTCGCGACGATCCCGGGGCGGCAACGCCGCGAGCATGGCGGCCGTGTCCGTCGGTCGGGGCAGCGCGGGCGGGTCGTCGCCGAAGCTCTCGTGCGTGAAGTCGGCTTCGACATATCCGCCGTCCTCGTCGCCGAGCGCGCCCAGATGGAACCAGGTGCGCGTCTCCGTCGGCGGCGAGAACGACCGTCCCGGCGCGTCGCCGTCGGCCGTCGCCGTCGCCGCGGTCGACGCCGGCGCGAGGCCCGGGCGCGGCGCGGTGAACGTCTCGGTGTCGCGTTGGTCGACTCGACCGAAGCCGCGGAACTCCCGCTCGACGCCGTCCCAGTAGCCGTGGTGATAGGCGTACTCGGTGGTGAGCCGGCCGCCGGACAGCACGTCCACCGCCGCCACCTTCGCGACCACCTGCACGGGGAACGGCAGCGGGGGCTGGAGACGGGTTCCCGGCTCGCGGCCACGCTGATCGTCGGCCTGTCGAAACACCGTGGACGGCGCGTAGGTCACCCGGGTCAGGGCGCCGAGATGGTTGTCGACGCTGTCCAGCAGGTATGGCTTGACGCCGCCGGTGAGGTCGAGGAAGAACATGTGCGGCCGGCCGGTCCGGCCCAGCCGGTCCGGCCGGGCGGCCCGCGTGGCGTCGGACGTCCAGAGCACGCCGGGCACGCCGGTGCCCAGCAGGTCGGTCAGGCGCACGTCGTCCAGGTCCGTCAGCCGCGGCGTGCCGGTGATCTCGATCGGGTCGCTGAAGCCGTTACCCGACCGGTTGATCCACACGGTCAACGACCCGTCGTCGACGTAGACCACGTCCGCCAGACCGTCGCCGTCCACGTCGCCGACCAGCACCCGACGAGGGTCGAAATCGAACGGGAGGCGTGGGCTGTCATCCATGAGCACCCGGCGGCCCCACCTGCCGTGACCCCGGTTCGGCCAGTAGGCCACCGACCGTGCCGATACCAGGACGATGTCGGTGAGCCCGTCTCCGGTGGCGTCGGCCAGCTTCACCCGGGGGTCGGTGAAGGCGACGTCGGGGAAGGTGGCGAGATCGCCGCGTTCGACGTGCCGGACCTCCGTCCATCCTTTCCTCGAGTCCTGGAAGAAGCACTCGAACCGATCGCCCGACCGCAGCGCGTCGGTCACCCCGTCGCCGGTGAGATCGAGCAGCTTCACCAGGGGGTCGGCCAGGTCGACGCTGGGTGCCTGCCGGTAGCGGCGGAACCCATGTCGGTCGAACAGCCCGTCAAAGCGCAGCGGGAAGTAGCCAGCCAGCCCCGAGCCCGGTGCACCGACCAGCACGTCCAGACGGCCGTCGCCGTCGGCGTCCAACAGCCGCACGCCTGGGCCGGTCAGCGCGACGCCCACAGGCAGTTCGGGCAGCCGACGGGGCCGATCGAACCGGCCACCGCCAAGGTTGCGCCAGAAGCGGGCGCGGGCGCCGGGGCCGGGGTCGATCTCCACGATGTCGGGCAGGCCGTCACCGGTCAGGTCGGCGAGGTCGCAGCCGTCGCGACGCAGCGAGAACGGCGGCGCGTCCGGACCGTCCACAGGAATGAGGTCGCGCCGCTCCGGCTCGAACGCCGAGTACCCGAACTCCAGCGGAGGCAAGGTCTCGGTCGCCGCTGCGTCGTGCCCGCTCGCGACGACCTGAGCGAGCAACGACACGCCGTTGCTGAGCCTGGGCGTCGGCCGGGCCAGCTCCGGGTCGTCGGCATAACGCAGCTGGTAGTCGCGCACCAACACCGGATCGCTGTCTGCCTGGGTGAAGACCTGGATCTGGCGGCACCGCTGGGTCGTGCGAATCTCGAACCCGGCGCGATGCTCGGAGAACGGATCGGGCCGATCCTCGTAGCCGAACCGGACTGTGACCACGAACAGGGGCGCGGCCGGGTCACCATGGTCGGCATAGTGGATCTCGGCCAGGTAGGTCTGGGTGCCAGCATGGCCGTGGCCAGCCGTCGTGACGGTCCGGTAGGTGTACTCGATCAGGTTGCCGAACTGGTCGACCGTCCTGGTCAGCTTCCAGGCGAACACCCGGGACGGGTCGTCGACGTCCGCGACGACCGCCGGATCGTGTCCGGCGGTTCCCGGCGTGCCGTAGACGTTGACCAGCCCGTCCCTGGAGCGGACCGTCCAGTAGTCATCACCGGCCGTCCGGCGGTGTTCGATCCTGGCGAACAGGCCCTCCGTGCGCGGCCGGTACGCCTGCGTCGGGCCACCGGCACCGGCCGGCTCGCGGTCATCCACCACCGGGACGAGGTCCTCGACGCCGGACAGCAGGAAGACATCTCGGCTGTCGTCGTAACGCGGCACCCCCTTGGACGTCCGACGCGTCACGCCAGGAACGCTCAGGCTCCACCCGAGCCCAAGCGGCCCATTGCCCGCTCCGCTGCTGTAGGCGAGCGCTACCTCCGGCGTCAGGCCGTTTCGGCCCTCCGGCACCGCGATCGGAACGCTGAAGTTCCCGGTGCCGGTCCGCGGGTCAGGGGTGAACTTCTCGCCCAGACCCCGCACCGCGCCACCACCCAACGGCAAGGCGATGACCGCGGCGGCGCCGTCCGACTCCCCACTCATCAGGTCCCCCTCGTCTGCCTGCGCGCCGCGGTCGAACTCGGGAGGCCACCGGACCGTGCGGGCACTCGGATGCAGCCCACCGTGCAAGGCGAGAAAGGCCTCCCGGCAATGCCCGCGAGATGTCGACCGACCTGCGGCGGAGACGGCCGGCGACGCAATCGAGAACTCGTCGAGCGAGCACCGAGTAGGTACATCGTTGGACACGAGCATCCGGATGCCTCACGGCGACAAACATCAGGGAGATCCCGGAGCCGGCAACGGTCACCTGGCCTGTTCCGACGTCAATCTCGGTCCGCCGACAAAGACCTAGGTCGACCTGATTCCGGTCGTTCGGCGTCGACGCCGAGTTCGTAGTGCCCACGGGCGGACTTTTCGGACAAACGCATGCCCGGAGCTGACCATCTGCGTGGAATACGGTCCGCTGGCTGGCCCGGAGTCGAGTTCCGGCACGGTACAGGTGCGGCTGCGCCTGAGGATCGACGAGCTCACGCAGAGGTCCTGTCGGGGCTTCGACAGTTCGTTCACACGGAGGGTCACACGGTCGCCGGGTTGGCTTGCCCCATCAGAGCCTCGAAAAGTCGTCCGAGAATCCGGCGGCTGCCAGTCAAAGGAGACTGTCATGACACGACCTACCGGATGGGGGCGCTGGCTGCGGCTCAGCGTCGCCGTCGGCGCCCTGGCCCTCGTGGGCGTCGCGCTGGGCGGTCCGGCCAGTGCGGACCCGGGCCCAGGCGGCGTCGACGTCGCCGGCCAGGTCGCCACCAGCCCCGGTGGCGTCCTCGCTCCCGTCAGCGAGGACCCCGTCCCAGGCCGGGTCGGCGACGAGGTCGCCCCCGGGCCGGGCGACGTCCTCGCGCCGCCGGAGCCGAACCCCGTGTCGAACCCGCTGCCGGACGCGTCCCGGCTGTGGAAGTTCACCGTGGTGGGCGGCCAGTGCCTGGCCGACTTCGGGAAGGGGCACTACACCACCCGGGTCGAGACCTGGCCCTGCGTGCCGGACCTGGACTGGCAGGCGTGGGAGCACGAGATCGTCGGCACCTACAAGGGGCTCCCGGTCTTCCAGCTCCGCGGCGTCGACTCCGGCCTGTGCATGACCGCGGGCAGTTTCTGGGGAAACACGCATGTCTACACGGCCGGCTGCGACGCCGAGCCACACCAGCTCTGGCAGCTGCTGCCCGTCCCCGGCTCGGCTGACCAGCGGTTCATGGTCAGCGTGACCCTGCAGACCTGCGCGGACCTCGACACCGCGAACCAGACCCCCGTCATCGGCACCTACGTTCGCCACACGGTCCCGGTCGACCGGTGCGCGGCGTCGCCCACCTCGCGCTGGCGCGTCGAACTCTGGTCCTGACCGAGCCGGCACGACCGAGCCCGGCGTGCTGGCCGGCGACATCGGCCAGCACGCCGGGCTCGGTCGAGACGCGCCCGCGGACGAGTCACAGCGGCGCGGCCCTGGCCCGCATCGAGCGCGGCGATCGCGGTCCTGCAGTCCCGGGGCCGTCGGCGTCCAACAGCGGTTCCGGCTTGGGTTCTGCGGGCGGCTGGTTGGGGTGCAGGGTGGCGCAGGCGCTGAACGGCGGGTGAATGACCAGGCCTGCGCTATGCGCACGACGTCCGACGCCCGACCGAGTGGCCGGCCCATTCGGCGACCAGGGTGGGCGGCACTCCGGAGTTGAGCCAGGCCGACAGCCGCGGCCAGTTCTAGAAGGTGAAACCGGGAAATCGGATAGCCGGTCAAGGTCAGCCCGCTACGGTGGCGGCCGTGGAGGCTGCGACCGGCTCGGCTGGGTTGGCCTGGCAGCGTGGGCTGCCGCGTAAGCGGATGGCGGCCGCGGTTGTGCTGGTGGACGACGGGGGCCGGGTGCTTCTGGTGCGGCCGACGTATCGGCCGGGCTGGGATCTTCCGGGTGGAGTGATCGAGCAGGACGAGGCGCCGCGTGCGGCGGCGCGTCGGGAGCTCGTCGAGGAGCTGAGCCTGGACC
>NZ_MBLN01000012.1:0-13448 GCF_001854645.1 Pseudofrankia sp. EUN1h
GCCTGGGTGACGGAGAAGCCGAACTGGCGGTTGTTCCAGCCGCAGTAGTCGTTCGAGATGCCCCAGCCGAAGTAGGGCACGTGCTTGTCGTTGAGGTAGTCCCCGACGGTGGAGACCGTCGCGGTGAAGGGCACCAGACCGAAGACCTTCTTGTCCTCGACCATCTCGGTCACGGCGTCCTTGGACGTCGTGGGATCGGCACCGCTGTCGGTACAGCCCGCGTAGGAGAAGGTGTAGCCGTTCACCCCGCCCTCGCGGTTGGCACGTTCGAACCGCGCCTTCGCGCCGTCGCACACGCCCGGGAAGTTCTCGATACCGGTCGTGTCCTTGACGTCGGCGACGCCACCGATCGTGATGACCTTGCCGTTCACGCCGCGGACCGTGTCGCCGGTCGCGAACTCGATCGGCCCCGCCTTCTCGATCGCCAGCTTGCTGGCCGCGGCGGCGTCCATCGGCTTACCCAGGTCCACGGGTGCCGAGGAGGTGCCGTTGTCGGTGGTGGAGCTACACGAGGCGAACGTGACCGCGGCCACCAGCGCCGCGACGCCGGCCAACCCGGCCCGCGCCCGACGTGAACGCAACAAGATCACAGGTCTTCTCTATTCTTGGAGAACGTCTGGACGCGACGGGTGGCTTCCGACAGCGGTTGCGCCGCCGAGAGACTTGAAGGTGTCACGCGTGCTTGGCGTCGACGAGCTTGGTCAGCAGTGTGAAGCTGTCGTGTGCGGCGACGGCGGCGACGCATCGCTCGACGCCGACCCGGGAGATCTCGAACGGCTGCATGGTGTCGCCGGCTTCGGCGGTGCAGACGGCCGCGAGGAAGAATTCGGTCATGGCGGCGCCGTACCACACCCACAGGTCGTCGAGGTCGGCGCGGATGTTCGCCGCGTCCAGCCACGCCGCGTACCGCTCGACCAGCCCTCGTTCGATCTTGCGGAGCACCTCGGGCTCGACCGAGGCCGCCGCGAAGTACGCGACGTCGCGTATGCCGGCGCCGGACATCGCGTTCTGCCAGTCCAACAGTCCCGGGGAGCCGCCCTTGAAGAAGAGGTTCCCGAGGTGCGGGTCGGCGTGGATCAGAGTCTGTGGCAGGGCGGCCCAGAACCCGTCGATGTCCCGGCTGCGTTCGAAGAACATGCGGCACTGCCGCTTCATGGACTCGGGAACAAGGTCGGCGGCCTGGCCTTTCATGGTGCCGAGGAGACGACGGCGGATGAGATCCCCGAGGCGGTCAGCGGCCGGCGCGCGCCCGACCAACGCCTTGAGGTCGCCGCTGAAACGAGTGGTCTCCCAGAAGGCGATGTGCAGGTCGGCCAGCGCGTCGACAACGGCCTCGGCCTCGGCGGGCGTCACCGAGTCGCGGACTGTCCGGAATCGCGCCGTGGAGGACAGGTCCTCCAGCAACACAACGGCGCGCCCTCTGAACCGGTTGACGCTGGCGGCGTAACACCGCGGGGTGAGGACTGGCGGGCGTTCCCCCAGCGCGTGGTAGGCAAGGACCTCCCGGGCGCCGAGTCCGAAAACGTTCATCAGCACATGCTGGCTGTAGTGGTGAGGCGTGAACTTCAGGAACAGATGGCCGGGTACCTCGGTCGCATCGGAGTCCACGGCGAGGCGGGCGCGCGCGGCGGTTCCTGAGTGTTCGTCGATGACGCTGACCGACCGGACCGTTCCCGGCGCCAAGCCGAACGCGGCCTCCAACCATCGCGTGTTGGCCTGGTGCGCCCGGAGCGGGACCGACGCGCCGCCGGGCAGCGCCCGATCGAGACCTGCCCGAACGGCCTCCGTCATGGCCATGCCAAGGCCGAGCGCCGTGAACAGTGATCGCGTGACCACGAGGAATGCCCTCCGCAACGGAACTCTGGATGGTGGAGTCGTCGTGCGCCAACGGGCGGCATAGAACGCTGACCGCTACCGCGGCGGACGAAGAGGGCGGCCGTCGAGGGGGTGACCGTCCTCAGCCCACCCCCTCGACGGCCGCGTGTTTCAGGAGCCGGTGGCCGTGGAGGCGGGGACCGGGTTGCCGCACCAGAAACCGGTCGGAGTGTTGCCCGGCACCGTCGCGTAGCCGTCGCCCGTCGCGTTCACCTTGAGGAAGTTGAAGCAGGACACCGGGTCGTGTGGCCGGCTCAGGTTGGTCGGAGCGAGCAGGCCGCCTGCGTCGTAGCTGGTCACCTTCCGCAGGTTGGTGATGAACGACTGTCTCGTGGGGCACGGGCCGGCCAGCTGCAGGCCCTTGATCATCTCATCCGCCGCCGCGTAGGAAACGATCGCGACGTCGTCGAACGGGCTCGTCGTCTCCGGGGAATAGGTGGTTATGGCATCGCGATAGGCCTGGATGGCCGGCGAGTTCGTCGTGTACGACTGGAAGGCCATGGTCATCGACATGCCAGCCATATCCTTACCCCGCTGCTGGATCTCGGTGGGGCCGTAGTTGCTGGAGCTGAGCGCGACCTTGAGGTTGACACCGGCGGCCTTGGCGGCGGCATAGATGTCGATGAAGGCATCGGCCTGAGTCGCGCCGATCAGGGTGTCGGCCCCGTCCTGGCGCAGCTGGGTCGCCACCTTGGCCGGGTCGGAGACGTCCTGCGTGTAGGGCGTCTCCCCCACGACGGCGATCCCCTGGCTGCGCACGCTGGCGACCAACTGGCCGGCGAGGTCCGCGGAGGTCTGCGAGGTCGGGTCGATCACGAGGAGTGCCTTGGTGCCACCTTGGGCCTTGATGTAGCGGCCAAACGTGTCGACAGCGCCGCCCTTGTTGTACAGCGAGCCGAAGTGGAACAGGTTGCTGTAGTTACTCCAGATCGGGCTGGAGGGGAGGCCCACCATCGGGACACCCTTCGTCTGGAGCCAGCTCGCGGACTCGTCGGTGAGGCTGACCGTCTGCGCGATCAGGCCGAAGACCTGGTCGGCCGTGACGAGGTGCTGCACGGCATTGGTGAACACGTTCACGTTCGCCTCGTCGTCTTGCCAGGTGAGATCGATCTTGCGGCCGTACACGCCGCCAGCGGCGTTCTCCTTGTCGATGCGCGCCTCCACCGCCCCGCGCGCCGGCCGGAAGGCCTCAGCGACAGCGCCGCCGGTGTCGGGCAGGACGAGTCCGATCTTGATGGAGTCACCCGTCACGCCAGGCACCCCGGTCGTGCACGACGAGTGGCTACCCGTCGCGTTGGACGATGAGGAACTGCAGCCCATCACGGTCGACGCGGCGACCAGAAACGCGGCCGAGGCCGCCGTGTGGGCGCGCAGCCGACCCCGGCCCGCGGCCTTCGTCGCCCCGTGAGCCGCTCCGCGCGACGCCACTGGCGACCCGCCCTCGGTCGCGAGACCGTGCCTCGTCACTCCCAGGCTCCCTCGTCATCGTGTGACCCTTGTTTTCGATGTTGGTCTTCATGTTCGTCAGCAATATCGTTCCCGCGATTCGCAGGGCCGTTACGGAGTGCGAGCCCTAGGCGGAGCTGGTCGAATCCGGCTCGGATGAGGTGGGCCAGTTCGGACCGGGGCACCTGCTTGCTGGCGTACAGCCCGACGACGGACAGGACCGCGGCGTCGGCGGCGTGGACGACGAGTCGCGGATAGAGGTCGCGGTGGGGGTCTGTGCCCGTGCGGACCGCGACTTCACGCAGGAGATCCGTCGTTGCCTGGTCGCGCGAGGCTGCACGGTGGACGACAAGTGCAGGGTTGCGCGCCGTGAGGCGGGTGGCGGCGATGAGTTGCTCGAGGGAGTCGGTGGCTTCGACCAGGCCAATGGCGGCCGCCTCGAGTGAGTCGAGGACGGGTTCGTTGGGGTCGCGGAGCAGGAATGTCTCGACGTAGTCGCTCTGCGCTCGTTCCAGGACGAACAGCACCGCCTCCTCCTTGTTGGAGAAGTAGTTACGGAACGTCCGGGGAGCGACGCCGGCGGCTTCGGCGATGGCGTCGCCGGTGACGGCGTCGAGCCCGCGCTCGAGCATCAGCGACAGGGCTGCCTGGCTCAGCGCCAACCTGGTTGCCGCCTTCTTCCGTTCCCGCAGCCCGGCCGTTGACATGGCCCCCACCCTAGGGAAAGCTGCCGGATACGGCAAGATTGCCAGGTCCGGCAGGTTCTGGGTCGACGAGCCAAGAGGATGCGAATGGTGACGGTCGAGGTCGAGGACCTGCCGACGATTCCGATGGACGACCCGGCGTGGTGGCAGGACCCGTACCCGGTGCTGCGCGAGCTTCGCGAGCGGCACCGGTTAGCCAGAACGCCCCAGGGCCTGCCCGCCTTGCTGCGCTGGGATGACGCGTTCGAGACCGTGCGGGGCACGCAGTTCATCCAGCACGGCATCGAGGTGCTCGAGGCGCGTGGGTTCCAGCCGGGAGATCCGTTACACACCTGGGGCAGCAGCCGCATCGGCGTGATGGAAGGCGAACACCACCGCCGCGTCCGATCACTGGCGGCGTGGGCGCTGTCGAAGCGGAAGACGGACGACCTGCGGCCCCTCATCCGCCACCACGCCCACGCGCTGCTCGACGCCAAGCTGGGCGTCCGCGAGATCGAAGGACGACTCGACTACGCCTACCTGCTGCCTCGTCTCGTGATGATGGACTTCCTTGGTGTTGACGAGGACGAGCTTGGCAACACCATGAACCCTGCCGGCGGCTCCACGGTGATCGACGCCTTCGGACCGGGCGAGATGACCGAACAAACCAGGGCAATGGTCAACACGTACATCCAGGCGGCCATGGATCACACGGCGATGCTCTACGACCGGCGCCGTCAGCAACCACGCGATGACCTACTCACCCACCTCGTCCAAGCTCAGAACGAAGAAGGCCGACTCACCGAGGGCGAACTGATCACCCTCTTCTCGTCCATCTTCGGCTCCGGGACAAGCACGGCGAGCATCATCGCCAGCGGGATGGCGGAGCTCGCTCGCCATCCCGAGCAGGCCCAGCTGTTGCGCAGCAACCCCGACGCGTGGAAGAAGGGCGCCAGCGAGGAGTCGCTGCGCTACCGACCCGCGATCAACGCCATCGGCCAAAAGGCCGCAAACCACACCCACGCCTTCGACAGGGACTTCGCCGCCGGCACTCACATCACCGTCGTCGTGGGCGCCGTGAACCGCGACCCGCGCCACTGGGGCGACGACGCCGAACACTTCGACATTCGACGCGACCCCCAAAACGCCTCCTTGAGCTTCGGCATCGGCCCCCACGTCTGTCTCGGCCACGCCATGTCCCGAGCGACCATCGAAGAGGCGCTCGCCGTCTTCGTCGAACGATGCGACGAGATCGAGCTCCTCCAGGAACCACGATGGATTCCCTTCGTCCAGGAAAACAAGGTCGAGAACCTGCGACTGGGCATACTGGTCAAGGAACGCGCAGCCGGCGGAACCTCGCCGATTGCCGGTGACCGGGCTTGATCCGGCGCCGGGTCGCCCGGCAGAGCTGATCGAGGTCGCCGAATTCGACCAGGCCGTCTTCGCATGCAGGTCGGCGAGGTTTCCGCCTACGGCACGCGGGCTGCGCGCTGGGCGTCGTTGCTGGGAGGGATCAGGCCTCCGCGGCTGCCCTGGTACGCCGGGTCTGAAACGGGCACGGGCCTCGGAGGGTCTGCCCGTCCGTTCGCGGCGACGGTGTCCCTGCCGAAAATTCCGTCCGCCCTGGTCAGGCCGGTCGCAGCCGTCGGGACCGAGCGTGGCGCGCCAGCGCCCGGCCCTCTCCCATCGAGGCCCGCTGCTGCGTGAGGATCCTGCTTCGTGCTGCTTCGGCTGACCTACCTCGGCGTCACCAACGCGTTCGCGCTGCTGCGCCTGCTGCCCCGCGGTGACCGCGAYAAGGACATCGAGATCCTCACCCTGCGACACCAGATCGCCGTGCTGTACCGCCAGCTCGACGGCCAACGCATCCAGTTCCAGCCCGCCGACCGCGCCCTGCTTGCCGCGCTCCTGCGCACGCTGCCGAAGCCAACCCTGCACAGACTGCGGCTACTCGTGCGCCCGGATACCGTCCTGCGCTGGCACCGCGCCCTGCTCGCCCGCCGCCACGCCGCCGCCTCCCGTCCCAGACGGCGGGGCCGGCCCCGCACCGTGGCCTCGATCCGCATCCTCGTGCTGCGCCTGGCCCGGGAAAACAGCAGCTGGGGCTACCGCCGGATCCACGGCGAACTCCTCGTCCTCGGCATCAAAGTCGCCCCGTCCACGGTCTGGGAAATCCTGCACCAGGCGGGACTCGACCCCGCACCCGAGCGGACCGCGACCACCTGGGCCGACTTCCTCCGCGCCCAAGCCCACGCGATCCTCGCCGCCGACTTCATCGAAACCGTGCCCCTGACCGGGACACGCCTGTACATCCTCGCTGTGATCGAACACTCCAGCCGCCGGATCCGGATCCTCGGCGCCACCGCGCACCCCACCGCAGCGTGGGTGACCCAGGCCGCCCGCAACCTCGCCATGGACCTCCAGGACACCGGCTCGACCGCCTGTTACCTCATCCGCGACCGAGACGGAAAATACCCGGTGCTGTTCGACGCGATCCTCGCCGACACAGGGATCAWGGTTGTCCGCAGCGGCGTCCGAGTCCCTCGCATGAACGCCATCATGGAGCGGTGGGTGGGAACTGCCGCAAGGAACTCCTCGACCGAACCTTGATCTACAACCAGCGGCATCTTCTGCACGCCCTCCGTGCATACGAGGCGTTCTACAACTCACATCGGCCCCACCAGGGCATCGCGAACGCCAGACCGCTCCAGCCGCTACCCGAACCGATCATCGATACGGACCGGCTCGCCCACCTCGACATCCGCCGACGCGACCAGCTCGGCGGCATCCTCCACGAGTACGAACACGCCGCCTGACCAGCCCGGACGCAATTTTTGGCAAGCACACGGTCACGGTTCGTGGTGGTCTGAGGTACGGCGTGGTGTGGGACGCGGGGTGTTCGGGACCTACGGCCCGAGGTGCCGGCGCGCCGCACACTAATGAAAATGGTTGTCGTTACGATGTCGGATAGCTCGACTCGGCAACGTCGCCATGACCTCTCGTTTCCGCTACCCCACCGACAGGGCTGCAGCGGCGATCCCGCCGGTGAGGGCCGCCCCGGCGGCCGGCCGGCCGTTGCGCGCTCCGAGGCCTGACCCCCTCCCACGGCCGGGCATGGCGGGACGTCGGCGGTCCCACTGGCCCTTCGCCCGACACGCGCGAGCACCTGACCCTGCGCGCTCGCGAGACACGAACCGTCCACACACCCAGGAGGAATGCCATGTCGCTCGCTGTCCCCACCGCTCTGCTGGAGAAGGCCGAGTCGGGCCAGGTGCCCGACACCGAGTTCGTCGACTGCGTCCGGCTGTCCCTGCCGTATGCCTGGAGCGTCGTCAGCCAGGTCGCCGCCGATCTGCATACGGGCGACGGGGAGTTCGCCGACCACGAGGTTCCGCCACCGAGCGAGGCGGAGCGGGGGCAGCTGCTGCGGGCGCTGGCCAGCGACGCGATCCGCGGCGGTCTGGAGCGGCACTTCGGCGTGAAACTGGCATTCCAGAACTGCCACCGGGTCGCCGCGTTCCGCCTCGCCGCCGTCGGCGGCGACCGCTACCAGGCATTCATCTCACCCCGTGGCCAGCTGCTCAACCAGTCGCCGACGCTGCGCAACTGCTGAGCGCAGGGGCCGTGGGCGCCACGCCCGGCGCCCACGGCCTCACCCCATGTTCACCGTGGCCTGAGCCCCAAACCCTCGGCCCCGCCTCGCGGCCTGACGGCCGCCCACCGGAAACCCCGGACCTCCGTACCGCCCGGCCACAGAAGGGCAAGCCGGCAGGCACACCAGAACCGCCGCTTTCTCACGCACCAGCGGCCAAATTCCCTGGTGAACGCGAAGGCCCAGAACCGCGAGCTCGCCCCGACCGAGACCGAGGGCAGCGAATACGTCCCAGCCTGCAACGGCTCCTCGACCGGTCAAGGCAGGCACGGGGCAGACGCACCACGGACGACCACCCACGAGCGACGATTACGGAGCGTCAAGAGCCCTCAGCCCTAGACGATCATGATCCATGGCGCGGCCGCACGGAATGAGCACACAATGAGCACACGCCGACGATCATCGACGTCAAAAGACTGGATCAAACTTGCAAACCCGCAGGTCAGCGGGATGTTGATCGAGTCGACGAGGGGACTCGAACCCCTAACCGCCCGATTACAGGACGGCCATTTTTGCATTTCTCCGTGTTTGCGCGTGCCGCGCGTTGCGTATTCGTCCACGTCACGGCCGATTTTGCTGTCATCTAAGGTTCCGGAATGCCGCATCGCGCCCCGACGTCCGTACACACAATGAGCACACATCGGCCCTGCCGGCGATAGCCATCCAGCCGCAATGGCCACGCCGACCCATCGCCGACCGCGATTGCGGTGCGTAGCCGTCCTCCCAACCTTGCCGGCGAGACCAACCTAAACGGGAAAGGAGCTGGGCCAAACAGGCCAGCAGCATCCGGTCGGACGAGGTGTACCGATGCCTAGGACCCCGAGCTGGTGGCGCAAGACAAGGATCTCCACCTCCTTCGCGCTGTCCCGCGGACCCGCAGCACCACCAGCCCGAGGACGTTGCGCGCCAGACCGTAGAGCAAGGACCACACCATGCCGGCCAGCCTGCCCGACACGGGCGCCGCCGACACGCAAACGTGCAGCTCAACGCCCAAATCGGAGTTCTGGAGCCCCACAGTCGTGGCCCGCCGCGCCGGGCCTCCGCTGCGTCAGGCCGCGGGCGACGCGGCCGACGACGCCGTCCGGTGGCTCGTCACCGGACGGAGGTTAGGTGAGCGCGCAAGCCCTCGCCGTAGGCGGTCGGCGTGCCCGAGTAGTCCTTGATCAACGCTGGGAAACTTCCGCAGTCGAAGGTGTCCCAGGCCCACCCCAGGTAGCTGTCGCCGTGGCTGTCGAGCCAGTTCATCGTCTGGTCGCTGAAATTATGGTTGCAGTCGGTATCCCCGAACTCACCGGCGACCAGCGGGACGACCGCCGACACTGGCGCGATCTGGGTGTCGAAGCAGGACAGCGTCGTGCACCCGCCGAAGTCGTACATGTGCCAGCCGGCGGCCAGGTTGCCGGTCGGGTCCGAGGGCTTGTTCGCCAACCAGCCGGTGAGGTCGCCACCCCATCCGTTGCCGGTCGCGAGGACGATGTTCGTTGCTCCCGTGCCACGCACCGCATCGATCAGGTCCTGCATCCCGGCCACCTGGTAACCGGTGCCGCAGTCGCCGCCGTCGCGCCAACAGGGCCACGAAATGTCGTGCGGCTCGTTGTAAAGGTCGAACAGGACGGACGAGTTGCCCTTGAACGTCATGGCGACCGACCGCCAGAAGTCGGGTGCGTGGTCGGCGTCGGCCATCTGCCGCTGGCCGGTGGCCTTCTCCGTTCCCGGAGCGGACCAGTGCAGGTCGAGGACGGCGGCCATGCCGTGCGCGTTCAGCCGGCCGACGTAATCGACGATCGCCTGCCGGTACACCTGACCGGAGTACTGCGAGGGCGCGCCGTTGATCCCAAGCCAGCACGTCTCGTTCAGCGGGACCCGCACGACGTTGGCCTTCCAGGATGCGATGGCCGCCACCGAGGCGTCGTCGCTAGGTCCGTCGAACAGCCCCCAACCCTGGATGCAGGCGTACTCGGTACCGGACCGGTCCACCCCGAGCAGCCGAACTTGCGACCCTGAGGCGTCGACGATGGAGGTGCCGGAGACCMGCAACCCGCTTCCGTTCCCGGTCCCGGTGCCGGCGGCGGAAGCCGACGGCGTGGCGGTCGAGGTGGCTGGGGGCGCGGTGGGTGACGGACTGCTGGAGAAGGTCGTCGAGGTAGAGGCGCCCGGTGTCGTCGGCACCGCGGAGGTGACGGTCGGGTTCGGCGTGATGACAGGCCCGGATGAGCCGGGTGCGATCGGTTCGCAGCCGGCGACCGCCACCGCGGCGGCGCACGCGACCCCGAGCACCCAGGCTCGCCGGGCCGAAGGGCGGCGGCGCACCGTCCGGCGATCTCGGGTGGGCACGGCTGACGTTAGCCTCATCTGTCGCTCCTGGGAGTCCTGTCGGTTTCGACGGATACGGGCCCCCCAGCCACGAGTCCCACAGAGCCGGTCGCTAGGCCGGACGAAAGTGTTACCAACCGCATAAAATACCCAAACTTGACGCCCGGTCCACCCCTCCGCCGGATCAGTCCACCGGACACGACCCGGGCTGGCCCTGCGGACGGCCTAGACGTGGCGGCGGCGCAGAAGGCGCGGCAGCGGGCCAAGGAAGCGGCGGAGAGAGCGACATCCCGCCGGACCAGTCGGCGATCGCGTGAACACGGTCGATCTCCGTGCGGACCTCAGCCCCCAGCTCGCGGACCATGACCAGGTGCGGTTCTGTTGCATTGAGCCGGCTCGAAGCATGGCAGGGGCCAGGTTGGTGGCCTGATCAGATCGCCATAGCCGCTCGGTGAACGCTGCCGCGAGTCGGCGATGGGGTTCGGCGTCGAGTTCAGGCGTCAGCGTGGACGTCTTCGGGGGTCGGCGACCGGGATGCCGGGACAGGTGGAGCCGGCCGGCCCGTGTGGGGTCGGCCGGCTCCACCTGTCGACAGGCTTTTGCCTCTGTGCTGGGGTGTGTCTTCGGGGTGTGGGTCAGGCCGCCGGCTCGGGTTCGGTCTGGAGCTGGGGTGCCGCGGCTGTCCGGGCGGGCAGGTAGCGCAGGGCGATGGCGGCGGCGGCGAGCAGGGTGGCGGTGGCGGCGGTGAGGGCGAGGCTGGTGCCGTGGATGAAGGCGCTGGCGGCGGTGTGGGCGATGGCTTGTCCGGCCGGGCCGGGGGTGTGGTGGGCGATCGCGGTGGCGGCGCCGATGGACTGTCCCGCGGTGGGCGCGGTGGCGGCGGGCAGCTGGTTGGTGAGGGTGTGGGTGTAGGCGGTGGTGGCGATGCTGCCGAGGATGGCGATGCCGAGCACGCTGCCGAGGTTGCGGGTGGTGTCGTTGATCGCCGAGCCCACGCCGGTCTTGGCGGGGGGCAGCGCGTTCATGATCGATGTGGTGGCGGGTGCCATCGCCAGGCCCAGGCCGGTGGACATCACCACGGTGGCGATCAGGTAGTGCGGGTAGGTGGACGCGGTGGTGGCGGTGGCGAAGAAGGTGAGCCCGCCGGCCATGACGAGTAGGCCGCCGGCCACGGTGGCCCTGGTCCCGAGCCGGGTGGCGAGGTGGGCGCCGAACTGGGAGGCGATGGCTAGGGCGAGCGCGGAGGGCAGGGCGCGGACGCCGGCGCCGAGCGGGGAGTAGCCGAGAACGAACTGGTAGATCTGGGTGAGTAGGAACGTCACGCCGGTGAGCGCGAAGAACATTGTCATGATCGCGGCGGATGCGGCGGTGAAGCGGGGGTTGCGGAACACGGTGACGTCGACCATCGGGTGGTCACTGTGTAGCTGCCAGCCGATGAAAGCGGCGAGCAGGGCCGCGGTGGCGGCGGCGCGGGCCAGGGTGGTGGTCGAGGTCCAGCCGGCGGCGGGGGCTTGGATGAGGGTGTAGGTCAGCGTGCCCAGGCCGGCGATCGACAGCAGCGCGCCGGCGAGGTCGGGCCGGACCGGGCGCGGTGCGCGGGAGGCGGGTACCAGCAGTGTCCCGGCGGTCAGGGCGACCGCGACGACGGGCAGGTTGACCAGGAAGATCGACCCCCAGGAGAAGTGGGCCAAAAGCCAGCCGCCGGCGGTCGGGCCGATCGCGACACCGAGCCCGCTGACTCCGGACCACAGCCCGATCGCCTTGACGCGTTCGGCGGGGTCGGTGAACACGCTGGTGAGGATCGACAGCGTGGCGGGCATGACGAACGCGGCGCCCGCGCCCATCACGGCACGTAGCGCGATCAGCTGTGCGGTGGTGGTGGTCAGCGCCGCGCCGAGCGAGCCGGCGCCGAACACGATCAGCCCGGCGGCGAGGGCGCGGTGTCGGCCGTAGCGGTCGCCGAGGGCGCCGGCGGGTAGCAGCAGGGCGGCGAAGGCCAGGGTGTAGGCGTCGACGATCCAGGCGAGGCCGCTCGCGGTGGGATGCAGGTCGCGGGACAGGGTCGGGAGGGCCACGTTGACGATCGTGGTGTCGACCACGATCACCAGCAGGCTCAGGCAGAGCACGGCGAGGGTCGCCCACCGGCGGCGGAACGGGGCGGGCCGGGCGCCGAGGGAGGCGGGAGTCGCCGGGGCGCTCGGACGGGAGGGACGGGTGCGGGAAGGAGTGTGGATGGTGGTCATGCCAGGAACCTCTCTTGATTGATTGACCTATAAATTAACGGCGAAAAAAAAGACGATCAGTGGGCGGGCGGGRCGAACGCGTAGGAGCGTGGCAGGTCGATCGTGACGCCGATGGTCAGCAGCATCCCGGTGGCGAAGAACCGGGCGACCTGCTCCTGGTCGGCGCCCGTCATCTCCTTCACCGCGTCGAACAGCTCGACGAAGCAGCGGTGCACATGCGCTCGGATCTCCGGGTCGGCGGCCGCGGCGAAGCCCTGCATCCGGCACCGCATCAGGTCCTCGTCGGCAAGCAGGACCTGGTAGGCCCGACCCAGCAGGCGCAGAGACTCGGCCGGCGACTCCGCCGGGCGCAGCGCCGCAGCGAAGACCCCCCGGATCCGCTCATGCACCTGGTCCTGGCAGGCAAGGAACAACACCTTCTTGTTCTCGAACAACGCGTAGATGTAGGGCTGAGAGATCCCGGCCCGAGCCGCGATCGCCGCGGTACGCGCCGCGTGGTAACCGTTCTCGGCGAACTCGGCCACCGCGGCCGTCAACACCTGCTCGCGGCGCTCCTCCATCGAGAGGCGCCGCTCATGGACTCGCTCAGTGGCCATGAACCCATTATTGATAGACCAATCATAAGATGTCAAGCCGAGCGTCGATCCGACGCCTGGGTGAGTCGCCGAGGGGAGTCTCACCCCTCGGCGCTCGTAGATCCGGACGTGAGACTCTCGCCTCATCCGGCTCCCGTCATCCAGCCTTCGRCCGCAGTCCGAGCTGCCAGTGGGCGAACAGCCCTGGGTCGCGTCGTGCGACCTGTCCCAGGAGWCTGCGTGCCCGTCGCCAGCTGCGGTGCAGCCGTTTGTACTTCCGCATGGCCCACCGGGCAAGGTGGTCGTTGAGGTAGGAGAAGACCCGGACCAGCTCGGACCTACGGAAGCGTCCGTAATAGTTGATCCAGCCCTGGATAACAGCGTYGACCGTCTGTGCCAGGTCGAGGAGAGTCTGCCCGGAACGAAGATGTAACCGCCAGCGGCGCATCTCCTGCCGCATCCGTTTGGCGGCATAATCTGAGACCGCGGGCGAGAAGGCGACGAAACCCATACCCCGACTGTTAACTGCCAGCCGTGGCCGGAACGTGTACCCGAGGAAATCGAACCGCTCATGCTCGTAAGAACCTGAACGGTACGTGCTCTTGCAGTACACGATACGGGTCTTGGTCTCGTTGAGTTCCAAGCCCACATCCGCCAGCCG
>NZ_MBLN01000013.1:0-12930 GCF_001854645.1 Pseudofrankia sp. EUN1h
GTACTACGGCGGCTCCGCCCCACCTCGCCGGTCGACGGTCGGTGCGCCTATCCCGACAGCCCGCTGGCTGCGAGCTTGCCCGGGAACCCGGACGAGGCGGTTCCCACGTTCACCATGTTTCGTTTGTCGGAGGAGGAGCCCGACTGTGTCCCAGCGGCATCGCCATGGGTACGCCGCAGACTTTCCCCGTGGCCTCCGGTTCGGCGGTTTCAGACCTCCCCGAAGTTCCCTCACACCCGGGTGGATGCTCGGTGYGCACCGCGACCGGCCCTTATCCACCAGATTTGAGCCGGCTCATTGTTTTAAAGGACGTAGACGTCGGTTCCTCGCGTACTCCTCTCCAACTCGCTCGCCAGGCCCGCACCATCTGGCAGTGCTGACACGTCCTGGCTTTGTCAGGGCTGCTCCCGCCCTTCCCGGCACCACCCGGATCAGGCTGCCCTCAGCTACAATCAACCTGCTGCGACAGGCTAAAAGCGAAGGTCTTCCACCCCCACTCGAAACACAGCGCCTCGTGGCGCACGAACMCGAACAGGAACGTCAACGCGACCACGACGCCGACGACCACGGTCACCAGACGGGCCGAACCGTCCGGAACCACCCAAGATTCTGAACACATGTTCGACTCGGAAGATCTTGTTTCAAGAGGCGCGGTCACGAGACATCACCCCTGGCCAGAACCCGGGTCGCAACCGGACGGACAGAGATTTCGGGGCCAGCAACCAAGATCAAACGGTTCGGATGCTGGTACACATGGTCCACAAGCACGAACCCGCTGCGGTGCAGCGGTTTCTCTGCAGCGATCAAGCCTTCCGAAGATCGCGAAGCGGCCGAGAATGGCATTTCCGGTGCCGAACCGGTGCCGTTGCGACCACAACTAATCCTGGGGCCTGGGCCGGCGGTTACGCATCGTAGCCATGGGTGGGGCGTGCCGGCGGTCTGGCCGGCTGTCCGTTCGTGTACTGCTCATTGATGTGTGCGGGGTGACGGATGATGGTGATGGGCTGTTCACCAGAAGGGTGCTGTCCGCCGGGAGCGTGTCAGAGGCCGATATCGAGTCCGTCGTTGTCCGGCGGGTCCAGAGTATTGCTATCTGGCGAGTCTGAGCTGTTGTCTGGCGACTCGGCGCTGTTGTGGATGTCGTCCCAGCCGGTCGGGCGGTTGGTGCGGGGAACGACGCGTGCGGCGGCTTCGGCGGCCGCACGGTCGGCTTCCTCGAACAGGGTGGTGTAGAGGTCACCGGTGATCTGGATGGAGGCGTGGCCGAGTAGTTCCTGGACGGCCTTCATATCTCGGGTGGCGAAGTAGGTGAGGCTGGCCGCGTTGTGCCGCAGATCATGGAATCGGATAGGTGGCAGTGGTCCGTTCTCGAGCGCCGCGCGAACGGAGGAGACGGGCATGCGATGGCGGTGGGCGAGCTGGTCGAGGTTCCAGCCTCGTTCGGTGTGCTCGCGGCGGATGGTGGTGTAGCGGGCGACGAGTCGGTCGAACCGCTGGCTGACCCCGTCTGGGTTGAGTGCTCGTCCGTCGGGGTGGGTGAAGGCCCTGCCGCTGTCGACCCAGGTCTCGCCGGTGGCGGTCCTTTCCGCGTGCTGGCGGGCCTGCCAGAGCTTCAGGACGGTGACGGTGTCCTGGTCGAGGGTGACGAGCCGGTCGCTGGCCGCGCTTTTCGTCTGCTCGTAGTCGTCGTCCAGGCCGTAGTCGTCGTCCTCGTCGTCGACGCCGGTGTCGTTTTTGAGGAAGTAGGCGGTGGCGGCGGTGAGGTCGACCTCGGGCCAGCAGAGCCCGACGGTCTCACCGCGGCGCGGGCCGCGGTGGGCGACGAGGTGCCACAGCGGGTAGAGCCGGTCGTCGGCGGCGAAGTCGAGGAACGCTCCGGTCTGCGCCGGTGTCCAGACCATGACCGGAGAGGGCAGGCGGCCGGTGCGTTCCCAGGCGGCGACGCGAGGGGCGGTCCACAGCAGCGCCCTACGGCGGCGGGGTGTGGGCCGCTCGGCGTACTGCGCGGGGTTCGCGCGGATCGGGAAACTGGGGCGTTGGACGGCGTCGTTGAGCGCGCTGCTCGCGGTGGCATGGACCCGGGCGATGGTGACGGCGCCGGGTGGGCGGCGCCGGGCCGGGTCGTCCCTGCGGGCTTCGAGCAGTCTGGACAGGAGGAACGACGGGCGCTGCCCTTTGTGATCGCGGCCGATCTGGCGCATCGCCTTGTACAGGTCGTCGAAGTGGTCGTCGCGTAGGTCGGTGAGTTTGAGATGGCCCAGGCCGGGTCTGAGGTAGATCCGGATGTGGGTCTGGTAGCCCCGCCGCGTCGAGGGCGCCAGGTCCGCCTTGTTCGCGATCCACCGGTCGAGGTAGCGGCCGAAGGTGAGGTCCCGGTTGTCGGGCGCGGGGCCGGCGGGGTTCACGGTGGTCAGCGAGTCCGCCAGGGCCTGATCGGCCTCCCGCTCGGTCTCGTAGGGACCGAACGAGACACGCCTGCGCTTCCCACTCGGGCCCGGGGGGACGTCGTGCACGAAATGCCAGCCGCCGTGGTCAGACCGCGCCAACCTGGGACAGCGTTTACCGAGCTCCTTCTTGCTGACCGGGTCCGTGCAGTAGCACCGCTTGAAGACCCTGCCCTTCATGGCGTGTCGCTCCGCGCCGCATGCCGCCGGATCGGGCCTGGAACCGCCTGGTCGTAGCTGCCGTCCCTCGGACCGCTGACAGGGTCGGCCGGACTGTGTGGTGAGGCGTTGTTCATAGACCGGCACGGTCGAAAGCGGTGACATCGCGATCGTCACCGTCACGGCCACCCTCACGGAAATCGCGCCGATTCGGTCACCATGACGGCCCTCGTGCGTTTGTCGCGCTACTTTCCGCCAGAGGGAAAGAGGCATAGCTTCTTTGTGGGTATTGTCCGGTGTATGGTTCGCGGCATGCCTTCCGATGGCGCCGTCAAGTCCCTGCTCCGAATCGAAGTCGAGATCCTCGTCGAGGTGATCGACGAGGATGCGTTTCGTCAGCTGGCTCTCGACGACATTGACGGGCGTATCTATGTCAGCACCGATGACGGCGTGTCGCCCGAGGACGCCGCGCAGGAGGCCCGCGCCCAGGTACGCGCCGATCTCGCGGACGCCCTGATCGAGATCCTGGACCCCGAACTCCTGGTCCACAACATCGATGCCGTCTCGTCTCGCGGCACCACATGCTCGGTGGTGCGGCACGACGGCCATAGCGCGCGAGGAGCCCTGTCCGGCACGGACGACGACGAGCCGTCGCCGGACTTCGGCGCGCTGTTCGCCTGCTGCACCTGTCGACAGGAGTCGTGCGAACGGTGCGCGGGTTTCCAGCTGACGCCGCGGACCGCCGCCGTCCTGTACACGGCTCTGGAGATCCTCTCGGACGAGGCCTACGACGACGTCGAGAGACACGGCGACGACCCCGTCGACGACGGCGACTTCTGGCTGATCTTCGACGCCTACCCAAGGATCACCTACCGGCAGGACGCTGTCTGGCGCCGCCAGGCCGCCCGAACCTTCGACGACCTGGCCGATGACCTCAAGGCCGGCAGGCGGCCCTCCCCTCGCTGCCCGGGCGAGGAGATGGCCCTGCACCTCGCCCTCCACGAGGCCWCCGCCCTCCTCGACGACCCCGACATGATCACCGGAAGTGTCGAGCGGTTCCCCCCGCATCCTGGCGACTACGACTGGGACACCTGCGTGGATGCCATGTTCAAGGACACCGAYATCCTTGGCCTGCTCGACCCGTCCAGGGACKGGATGGAGGATCCGGACGACCCGGTGAACCGGGAGCTCGGGATCGGCGACTACCGGCCGTCCGCCTGGTTCCAGACCTTCCGCGCCAGGAAGCCCCGCGACGGGCGACGCCCGTTCCGCCGCTAGGCACCGACGGCCGAATCGCAGGATCGACCCTGAGGCCAGACATGCGTGTTGCTGGTGGAAACGGTTTGGTGGTCAGGCTGTCCAGTCTTGCCAGCTTAGGCCGGCAACCCGGTTGAACTCGGAGGTGTTGGCTGTGACGACGGTGACCCGCGCCGTAAGGCCTGGCCGGCGATCAGCAGGTCGTAGGCGTCGATCGGTCTGCCGTCCTTCTCGAGTACGGCGCGGATCTGGCCGGCGGTCCGGGCGTCTTCGTCGCCGAAGTCCAACAAGTCCAGGCCGCCGGAAAGCGGCACACACAGACAGCCGCCGTTCTCCTGGAACCGGGTGCTCTTCGCCACGCCTTATCAGAGCTCGAAGGCCACGACCGACGACAGCGCAAGCCAGTTACCCGACGCCGCATTGCCTGATACCGATCCCGCACGGCGGCGACCTGTTATGCAGCAACGCGATGACGGCGTTGGCGTCGAGTACACAGGTCACTCGAAGATGTCCTCGTGCACAGGGGTCGGCGGCTGGTCCCTGCCGTCTCCGAACAGCGGTACCTCGGCGAACCAGTCCAGGTCGCAAACCAGGCGTCGACATCCGAGGCGATCGGCTCCAGCAGCCCACCACCCCACCGTGCCGGACACGCACCTGATCACCGAGCAGCCGGGATTCCTTTGGCACGAGGGCGCCAGCAGCGACGTCGCCTAGTACAGGGGGCCTGAAATCTGGCCGAGGATTCGATGAGTAATGCGGCGACCTCCGCAGCCTTCTGTCACTATGGGGGACGTCGAAGATCGTGACTGCGGCGGCTGGCGCGGGCGAACCTATCTCATGCGCCAGTCGCGTGGGTGAGGTCGTAGCGGGGGCGCGGATGGATCGGCGGGGCTTCTTCATTTCGCATGCCGGCGCCGATGAACTGTGGGCGCAATGGATCGGCCAGCAGCTTGTGGGCGCCGGGTTCAGCGTCGAGTTGGACGTATGGGACTGGCAGGCGGGTACGAACGTCGTTGGCGCGATGGCCCGCGCGTTGGAGCGCGCTGACCGGGTGCTCGCGGTCTACTCCCACGCCTACTTCGCCGGAAGGTATTCGCAGGCCGAACATGTAGGCGCCTTCGCCAGCGGCATCGAGGGACGGATCGTGCCGGTGCGGGTCGACGACTGCACGGTGCCAGGGTTGTACGCCTCGTTGAAGCGGATTGAGCTGGCGGACACCGACGAATCGACGGCGCGCGAGCGGCTGCTGTCCGCGATCTCTGGTCCGGTCGGCAGGCCTATCGGGCCGGTGGGCTTCCCCGGTCAGCCGCAGGTGGCGATGGCCGCGGGCGACGCAGAGTTTCCGCACCGGCTGCCGGCGGTGTGGAGCGTTCCGCCACGCAACCCGTTCTTCACCGGCCGGGACGTCCTTCTGACCTCCCTGAATGACCGTTTGCATCGTCGAGGGCGAGATGGGGCTGGCTCAGTGGCGGTTGTGCCGCTCCAGGGCATGGGCGGGGTAGGCAAGACCCAACTTGCGATCGAGTACGCGCACCGTCACGCGAGTGACTACGGGGTGGTCTGGTGGATCAGTGCGGACGACCCGGTCGTCGCTTCCRCCGGGCTGGTGCGTCTCGCCGCGGCCTTGTCGCTCCCGGCGGAGGGGCCCGCCACCGAAGTTCTGAGAGTGCTGTGGGCCAAGCTCGCGGCCCGCGACGACTGGCTGCTGATCTATGACAATGTCGACGACCCATCGAGCGTGGCGGGGCTGCGTCCCCCGCAGAACGGACAGCTGGTGCTGACCAGCCGGGACCCGGCGGCGGGCCGGATGGCTGACCTTGTCGAGATCGCCGAGTTCGACCGCGCCGAGTCCGTCGCGCTGCTGCGCCGCCGCTGCCCGGCGCTGACCGAGGTGCAGGCCGGCGAGGTCTCCGCCGCGGTCGGGGATCTGCCGCTTGCGGTCGAGCAGGCCGGCTGCTTCCTCTTCGACACCGGCCTGGGAGTCGCGGACTATCTGTGCCTGCTCACTGCCCAGCCGGAGCAGGCGGGGCTATCGGACCCGACGATCGAGCAGCATCCGGGTCTCGTCGCGGTGGTTGCCGCGAGTCGCGAACGTCTGCACGTGGCCAGCCCGCTCGCCGCCCACCTGCTCGACCAGTTGGCGTTCTGCGCGCCTGAGCCACTGCCGCTCACTCCCACGCCCGGGTCGGGTGTCAGCGCTGAACCGGGGCGATTCGGAGTCCAGTTCGGCGACATCGCGACCACGGCCACCGTGGTCCGGCACATCGCCCGCCTCGGCCTGGCACGTCACACCGGCACTGTGCTGCACGCGCACCGCCTCGTCCACGGCCTGCTGCGCGCCCGCCTGTCCTCCACCGAGCAGGTTCACGGCCGCCGCTCAGCGCGCAGGCTGATCGCGACCGCGTCCCCAGGCGACCCCGACGACCCGGCGGCCTGGCCTGCCTATGCCGCCCTCACCCCGCATGTCCAGGCGCTCGCCGGAAGCGCCCGTGATGACCCGGCAGATCCGGACGACGTACCAGAACCCTTCTGTGCGCTGCTGCTCGCTGTCACTCGCTATCTGTGGGTTTCTGGGCAGAACCCCGCCGGCCGTCAACTCGCGGATGCCGCGCACCGTTACTGGACCCGCGCTCTCGGCACCGATCACCCGGACACCCTGGCTGCGGCGAACAGCCTCGCGCTCTGCCTGTGGTCCCTGGGCGATCCCGACAGTGCCCGTGTGCTGGAAGAGGACACTCTCGCGCGCCGCCGCCGGGTCTTCGGCGACGACCACCTCGACACTCTGCGTTCAGCGAGCAACCTCGCTGTCTGCTTGCGACTGTCCGGCGATCTCGACGGTGCCCGCCTCCTTGAGGAGGACACACTCGCGCGCCGTCGCCGGGTGCTCGGGCCTGATCACCTCGACACCCTGCGCTCCGCGCACAACCTCGCCGGCTGCCTGTGGTCACTAGGCGACCCGCAAGTCGCCCGTGCTCTCTTCGACGACCTTCGGGTTCGATATCGACGGGTACTCGACGACCGCTTCCACCATCCGCGGTCGACCCACCTCTCCGCGGCGGAGCCGCGACCACTAGGCGAGACGGCAACGCCGCGCAACCTGTTCGAAGACACCCTCGCAAGGCGCCGCCGGGCCCTCGGCATTGATCATCCGGACACGCTGACGTCAGCGCACGACTTCGCGCTCTGCCTATCCGTGGCTGACGGTCCTGACGCCGCCCGAGCCCTGTTCGAAGACACCCTCGTGCGCCGTCGCCAGGCACTCGGCGATGCCCACCCCGACACCCAGGCAACCGCCCGGCAACTCGCCGCCTTGGCCTGCCTCGAGAACTAATGGAGAACCACCATCGACCGCGGCGATCGGTACGTCGCCGCGACGCACGAGCTCGACCGCGCGCCGRCGAAACTTCGGCGGGTGTGGGGCGGGTATGGTCGACCTCCCTGCAGCCGGAGGCCACCTCAGGCGAGGTGTCCGTTCTCAGGGGCCCAACTCACCCAAAGTAGGGCTGCCGTTAAGGACGCTCACGCCGGAGGAGTGTGACCGACGAGTACCTACGTGGGCCGCGGCGGTGGCTCGGTCGACGTGGCGGCCGATCTACCTGCCCTCCACAACGAGCTCCGGGCCCTCGCTCGCGGACGAGGGCTGCGGTCCGCGAACCTCGACGCCAGGACCGGGCCATTGCTGCGCCGCTACGCCGCACTCGACGACCTGTCCGGCGGCCCGCTGCGGTCCCGGCTGGTCGACTGGCTCGGAGAGTAGCTGGCGGCGCTGCCCGAAGACCTACGCCTGGTCACTGGCGTCGCCCTCGGCGTGGACCCGTGAGCCGGCCATCGGCTGTTAACGAAGCGGCTCAGCTGGCTCGCCGTCGACTTCGAGCGGGATCCGCGTGCCCTGCGCCGCCGTGGCCAGAAGGCCTTCCGCCTGCTGGCCGAGATGATCATCGCCGGTGACGGCCAGAACAGCGTTGGTCGGGAGGTACGCCGCCGGGACGTCGCCGTGGCACTGGACCCGACTGGCGGCAGGGGCCGCTGGTACGTGGAGCGGGTGTGGGCGCTGCTGCGGCTCGACGGGCCAACACCCGAGCTGCTCGAGACGCGGAGGATCGTCGTCATCAAGGACGGGCTCTCCGAGGTGGCGCTGTCGATGAGCCTGCCCCGCCCRCCCGACGCGCCGCCCAATCCCCGCGACCTCGGCGTGGAGGTGATGTTCGGCGGCCGGATCTTCCGGGTCGACCGGCGAGGCGACACCCTCTTGTCCCCGGTGCAGAGACTGCCGCGTCCGCTGGGTGCCGAAGAGCGGCACGAGTTCGGATTGGTGTGGCGGGTGCTGCCCGGGCAGCCGATGGTGCGGCACTATGCGATGGTCCCGAAGATCCGCTGCGACGCACTGGACCTGCGGGTACGGTTCCCCACCGGTGCCGACCCCACGGTGCGGAGCCTCGACGGGCTGCCGCTGCGCGCGGTCGAGGACCGCGGCATCGAGCTACCACCCATTCCCGTGGACGGCGCAGGCGAGGCGACCGCCCACTTCACCAACCTCGCTCTGGGCCTGTGCTACGGCCTGCACTGGACGTAGCAGGTGGCGCTGCGGGCGATTGACCAGGCGATCGGGTTGTCCGCTGTCCTACAGGACGCCGGTCATCGGGTTGTCGCGTCACTGGTCGACCTAGCGGATGTGGCCGAGCACGACCCCGGGCTCTTCTCCGACCAACGACCCTGGCGGGCGATCGCGGAGACCGGAGCGCCGGCCTTCGTGGCGGCGGTTGCCCCGCCGGCGCGAAGGCTGTGCGCGCTGTAGGTCTCCTTGCCGGCCAAGTCCGCGCGGATGACGGCGTGGCGGATGCCCTCGCCGGACATCGGCCGGGTCAAGATCCAGCCGCGCCGGTCAATGGCGCGCAGCAGCGGCCCGTCGGTGATGCCGTGCTCGGCGAGCAGCGCCCGCCAGGCGCGGACGGCCCAGACGGAACGGTGTCCGGGTGGGAGCCGTAGGAGAGGGCGACCTCGGCACCGAGCGCATCCTGATCGGTCTTCGAGATACGGACGTAGTCGAGCAAGCCCTCGTCGACCTCAGTGACGTCGGTCAACTCGAGCGCGGCGAGCTCGCCGCGGCGGCCCGTCATCGCCACGCCGAGGACGAGCAGGACGCGGTGGCGCACGCCGAGGGTGGTGTCCGGGCAGGTGGCGACCATTGCGCTCAGCTGGTTGCGGGCGGCCGGCGGGCCTTCTTTACCCGGTCGCCCGCGGCGGCGCGGGCGCAGCGGGCGCCGCGCGGCACGAGTCGGGCGGCCTGCAGGTCGGGCGCCACCAAGCCGCGGCGGCGGTGGGGGTGCGGATCGCCGAGAGGGCCTTGGACGCGGCGATGCCCCCAGGTCGGGTTGTCGGAGCCGGGCGGACCACCAACGTCGGCAACTCGTCATCCACCGGCGGACCGACCCACCCGATGCGGGTAATTCCACGGTCGACGAACCGGACGGCGATGCCAGGCCAGCGGCGGCGTCGGGGTCACCAACCGACACGACGTCCCGAGGCCGCTGCCGGGCCAGCGCGGCCAGGACCGCGCGGTCTGGCCCGGTGAACCGGGGACATCCGACCTGGCGTCGCAGCACTACAACTTCGTGGCGCAGCACCAACAGTTCGGTCGCGCTCGCTACGTCGCCGCGGGTCAGTAGGACGAGCCAGCCGAACACCTGCACCGTGGCCAGATACACCATCGCAGCACCATGAGCCACGATCGCGCGCCATGAGGCCTGGCGGCAAAGCCGCAAGTCAACGGCCCGAAACCGAGTTCAGGCACGATACAGGCCCTCGCATCGCGCACGTGACCTGTCCCGGTTACCTCAGGAAGCCGAATGCCGCGGCGTCCGGGCTGCGGTTATTTCGACACCCGGTGTCATTGTATTTTCGGCACGAGGTGTCACGATGATTTTGACCTCGACGTCACTATTGGCAGATCGATCAGTCATTCGATATATCGACTTTGTGGCACCCGGGGTGTCGGTGGCACCATCGGGCCGCCGGCCTGGCATTTCAGCCGGCTAACCAGCCACGGATCGACTCGAGCAAGCCGCCTGTTATGAGCCGGCTACGTGTCGAACGTCCCACAACGAGACGGTGCGCGGCGTCACGCTTGCCGACGTCCGAATAGTGTGCGTATCGTGAGGCCTGGTCGAGCATGCGGGAGTACCGCGGGACTACGCGTTGACTACCGCTGCTCGCTACTCAGCAGTAACGAATGGCGCCGGGCATGACCCCGGCGCCTTGCTGTACTTACCTCGAGACAGGACCAACGATGTTCCTAACCCCCGAGCACCGCCTGGCCCCCAGGCCGTCGGCGCAGGCGAGGTACGCGCCTCGCGCTCGCCTACCGAATGCTGGCCACTGCGCGGTGGGTGCCGCACGCTGACCTCGGGCGCCATCGCAGCAGAGCGCTACGGCGCTTCGCTGGCCTTCGAGAAGCTCCGTCGCCAGCTAGTGGTTGAGCGGTGTCACCAACAGGCTGACGAGCAGGGCCGCGACCATCAGGGCCGCGACGAGATACACCGCTGCCGGAATACGGCCCGCGAACGGCAGCTCCGCCAGCAGGGCATGACCGTCGATGCCTGCGTCCATCGCCTGACCGCCTTCACCACCGGTCGAGGCCGGCTCACTGTGCGACGTGCCGCAGTTCGTTGGAGCCGATTTGATGGATGTCCCTGCCATGACGGCTCTCCCCCGTGAAAGTCCCTCGCGAATGCCACCGCGCCGAAGCCCTTTGCTGCAGGTGCAGTTTGCCAGACAAACAGCCCGGGGTGCAAGAACAACTACAGACGGTATTCAGATTCTGGTCGAGTCGGTGTCGACAAAGGGGCCGTACCAGCAGAGACTGCCAAGCCCCCAAGAGCTTGTCGACTACGCGACGTGATCGGAATCGATGTGGATCCTCCGCTGGCCGGAGGCGTCTCAAGCCCTGTCCTGCAGGCGATGTCGATCCAGCGGAGCACTTTCATGATCTCCTCGGGCCAAGAGGTGGACAAGAATGAGTAATGATGCGCGACAAGTGGACTGGGCCCGCGCGCGCGACGTGATCACCTTCATCTGCACGATTGGTACGAGCGTCGCCGGACTCAGTGGCTGGACCGGCGGCGCGGCCCAGGTAGTACTACGCGCCATCGCGGCAGTCTCGGGCAGCTATTTTCTGTGGTTGTTGCTCCGATACTTCAGGCTCACTCGCAGCGGCACTCGCGCGTCGCTCAGCAAGGAACTCCGCCAGCTTGAGGGCGACATCGTGGACACCATCAGTCGGCAGGCCGAAGCCAACGAGGAGAAGGTGCACGTCCAGCTGACGATCGGCCTGGATGACAGCGGCGACAGGGTCGACGAGACCGTCGAGGTCGATCCGAACCCGCAGCTAGTCGCCCGCATGATCCGTCCGATCACGACTTTCGGTAGCAAGCCGCCGAAGGAACTGTCCGACTTCGCCTTCGACGCCAGGGTGGACGACAGCGCGAACGGGCCAGCACAGGTTCGCTCTACAGCCCTCGAGATCAAGGGCCAGCTGTACGTCTGGCTGATCTTCAAGCCCACCCTGACCAAGCCGGTGACCTGGCACTGCAGCTACACCCAGCGGGCACTATGGGCGGACCTCAGGAAGAGCGGGCACGACAGGCTCGTGTGGAACGACGACATGCCCGCGAACGGACGCTCACCCATGACCGACTTCCACGTCTCCTTCGCGTTCAAGGATCCAGGTTTCCGACCAAATGTTCGAGAGAAGAACAGCTTCGGCGTCTGCTCGGCGCCCCGCCGCGAGAACGACGGGTCATGGGTCATCGACTGGCAAGACCCGAGCCCACAGGGCAGGCGCTACGAGTGGGAAATCACGCGCTAGAGGATTCGGAAACCTGGCCCGCCAAGAAGGATAAGTTGACCAACACGGTGGAAGGAGACCGACCATGAGGCAGCGCAACCGCGACGTGCCAGCCGGAGGAGAAGGGGGCACCCGCACTGTGGGCCACCCCGATGTCCCCGGTGTAGATAGGCCCTAACGTGTGGTCGGTGAGCGCGGCACCGCCGCGCTCACCGACCACAGCAGCGTTCCTCCGGCTACAAGCTCATCGCGGTGTTGACCTCCGCCTTCGCACCCACCCTGCCAGACCCCGCAGGGCCGAAGGCTCATCGACGAGCACGTGGTCACCTCGCTTCCCAGCGCCCGCTGGCTCGTCACGCGTACCCCGCGCAGCGGCGCGGGCACGCCGGCCGGCCGGCCCGCCGCTCGTCCTCGGTGATCCCGACCTCGATCTGGACTTCGCCGACCAGGTGCCGTTCATCCTCTCCCTGCGCTGTGCCCGGCCGGAACACACCGAGATAGAGGCGCGGGAGGTCGCCGGGCTACCCTACTCGGCGCACACCCGTTCACGGGCCGGGACGCCACCCGACAACGCCTCCTCGACACCGCACGGCCCAAGGTCCTGCACGTGGCCACGCACGGGTGTGGGGTGCAACTGGACGGTCAGAGGCGCCGATCTGGGCAAATGACGCATCRGGGATCATGACGGCATGGTGTCGACGGTCGTGTTCCTGCTGATCCGGAGGCTGCTCGGCGTGGCCGGTCTCGGGGGCCGTCCTGATGAGAAGGACGTCGAGATCGCCGTCCTTCGCCACCAACTGGTGGTGCTGCGTCGCCACGTCGCCCGGCCGCGGTACGCCCCGTCCGATCGGATGCTGCTGGCCACCCTGGCTTAGCTCCTGCCCCGTCCGCGCTGGTCGGCGTTCCTCGTCACCCCCGCCACCCTGCTGCGTTGGCACCGCGAGCTGGTCCGCAGACGGTGGACCCAGCCACAGCAGCATCGCGGTCGCCGGCTTGAGGACGCGACGATGCAGTTGGTCCTCCGCTTGGCCCGGGAGAACCCGCGCTGGGGCTACCTGCGCATCGTCGGGAATGCCGCAAGCTGCAGGTCCAGGTATCCGCCGCCTCGGTTCGCGCTCTCCTGCGCCGCCACGGCCTGGGCCCGGCACCCCGCCGCGSCGCCGGGCCGAGCTGGTCACAGTTCCTGCGCGCCCAGGCCCGTGGCGTGCTGGCCTGCGACTTCCTCAC